>JBDTXW010000291.1:0-3299 GCA_040005975.1 Betaproteobacteria bacterium
TGAACGAGGAGACGCTCGACAAGCACGCCGGCTTCGCGGTGCTGCGCCGAAACCTAGACCTTCTGCTCGACGCGCTGCGTGGATTTGTCGTGTCTCGCATCTGATCGGCGAGGCTCGCATTGGCCTGACCACTTGACCGGTTTCGGGCCTCTTGTTACCGTAGCTGCAGCCGCGCAATGGAGTTCGAACAGAGCGACGCGGCAACCTTGAAGGAGGAGTCGTGATGAACGTTTTCGTACGCGGACTTGCCGCTGCAGCAATCGCATTCTGTGCTCTTGCAACGTCGGCCTTCGCCGCGTATCCGGAGCGTCCCATCTCGTTGATCGTTCCCTGGGCCGCCGGCGGCGGCACCGATGCCACCGCGCGCATCATCGGCAGCCTGCTGGAAAAGGAACTTGGTCAGCCGGTGACCGTCGTCAATCGCACCGGCGGCAGCGGCGTCGTCGGCCACGCCGCAATCGCTTCAGCCGCGCCCGACGGCTATACGATCGGCATCATTACCGTCGAAATCGGCATGATGCACTGGCAGGGATTGACCGAGATCAACGGCGAGTCGTATACGCCGATCGGGCTGGTCAACGCCGATCCCGCGGGCATCGAAGTGCGCGCCGACGCGCCGTACAAGAGCGTCGGCGACCTGGTCGCTGCGATCAAGGCCAACCCGGGCAAGTTCAAGGCGTCGGGCACAGGGCAGGGCGGGATCTGGCATCTGGCGATCGCCGGCATGCTGCGCGACCTGAAGGTCGATCCGGCGAGCGTGCCTTGGGTGCCGTCCAATGGCGCCGCGCCCGGACTGCAGGACATGGTGGCCGGCGGCATCGAGATCGCGCCGGTATCACTACCGGAAGCCCGCTCCCTGATCGACGCCGGCAAGGTCAAGAGCCTCGCGGTGCTGTCCGACAAGCGCGCATCGCTCTTTCCGAACGTACCGACGTTGAAGGAAGCGACCGGCAGCGACTGGAAGATGGCAGCTTGGCGTGGCATCGCGGCGCCGAAAGGCATCCCGGGCGAAGCGCGCGACAAGCTCGCCGCCGCCATCAGGAAGATCGCCACCAGCAAGGACTACAACGACTTCATGACGCAGCGCGGCTTCGGCGTCATCTACGAGGGGCCGGACGAGTTCGCCAAGTACATGGCCAAGTCCGACACCGACCTGGGCGCGACGATGAAGGCAGTCGGCATCGTCAAGTGAGGCAACGCTCGCGGGGTGAGGGCTGCGGCGGAATGAGGCTGGATCCCGGCGCGCGCCGGGACTAAGCGCGCCGTGAAGCTCAACGACGCCGTCTGGGGCGCGCTGTTCATCCTGTTGTCGGTTGCGCTGTTGGTGCATGTACGGAGCTTTCCGACGATACCGGGCCAGAAGATCGGTCCGGCGCTTTTTCCCGGCATCATCGCGGTCGGCCTGGCCGTCTGCGGCGCACTCCTGATCGTCAAGGGTCTGGCGGCGCGAGCGCACGGCGGCGAGGCTGCGCGCTGGCTGACGTTTTCCGCCTGGGTCAGGTCGCCGCGCCACGTGCTGGCGTTCTTCCTGGTCATCGCGGTCAACCTCTTCTACATCCTTCTGGTCGACAGGCTCGGCTTCGTACCGACCGCAGTGATCTATCTGGCGGTGCTTTTCGCGGTGTTCGGTGTGTCGCCCCGCTGGAATCTTCCGCTGGCCATCGCGATCACGCTGCTCATCCACTACAGCTTCTACAAGCTGTTGAAGGTCCCTTTGCCGTGGGGCGTGCTGACCGGCGTCGCATGGTAAGCGCCTTGGCGGACGGACCCGGGGACGCACGGTGAGCTCAGCCTGGGCGCAGGCATTCGCGATGGTGTTCGAGCCGTACAACATCTTCGTGATGCTCGCCGCGTCGCTGTTCGGGCTGTTCGTCGGCGCCGTGCCGGGACTGACGGCGACGATGGCGACTGCACTGCTGGTGCCGGTGACGTTTTTCATGGCGCCGGTGCCGGCGATCGCGGCGATCGTCACCGCGACGGCGATGGCCATATTCTCCGGCGACATCCCCGGCGCCCTGATGCGCATGCCGGGCACGCCGGCCTCTGCCGCGTATTGCGACGAAGCCTACGCGATGACCAAGAAAGGCCAGGCAGATACGGCCCTCGGCGCGGGCCTGGTGTTCTCGGCAATCGGCGGCCTGTTCGGCACGGCAGTGCTGATGCTATCGGCGCCGACGCTTGCCGAGTTCGCGCTGAAATTCAGTTCGTTCGAATACTTCTGGCTGGTCCTGCTTGGGCTCACCTGCGCGGTCTTCATCACTTCCGATCGGCCGCTGAAGGGATTCATCTCGCTGTTGCTCGGCTTGCTGGTCGCCTGCGTCGGATTGAACAACCCGGCGGCGATCCCGCGCTTCACGTTCGGCAGCATCGAGCTTTTGGGCGGGATCGGGCTGATTCCGATGATGATAGGCATGTTCGCGATATCGGAAATCATCCGCTATTCGGTCGATACGAATCCTGCGTTGCAGATCGTCGACAAGCCGATCGGAAACGTCTTCAAGGGCATGTGGCGGCTCGCCAAGAAATATCCGCTGCAGATCCTGCGCGGCAGCGCGCTGGGGACGCTGGTCGGGGCGCTGCCCGGCGCGGGCGCCGACATCGCGGCCTGGATGTCCTACGCGATGAGCAAGAAGTTCTCCAAGGAACCGGAGAAATTCGGCACCGGCCACGTCGAGGGTATCGTCGAGAGCGGCTCGGCGAACAACAGCGCCCTGGCCGGCGCGTGGATCCCGGCGCTGGTGTTCGGCATCCCGGGGGACTCGATCACGGCGATCGTCATCGGCGTGCTGTACATGAAGAACATGAATCCGGGGCCGTCCCTTTTCACCAACAATCCGCAGAACATTTACGCGGTCTATCTGCTGTTCATCATCGCCAACCTGATCATGGTCCCGCTCGGCTGGTGGTGCATCAAGGTATCGAAGCAGATCCTCAAGGTCCCACGCACGGTCCTGATGCCGGTCATCATGCTGTTCTGCGTGGTCGGCTCCTTTGCGATCAATAACACCGCATTCGACGTTACCGTGATGCTGATCGCCGGCATCGCCGCGTTCGTCCTCGAGGAAAACGGCTTCCCAGTCGCCCCGGCGATCCTCGGGGTCGTGCTGGGCGGCATGCTGGAGGAGAATTTGGTCAGCTCGATGATCAAGTCGGACGGTCGACTGGCGGCTTTTTTCGCGCGTCCGGTCGCCGCTTCGCTCGGCGCGATGACCTGTGCCGTCTGGTTCCTGCCGCTGTTGATGCGCCGGCTGCGCCGGCTCGCCGGGATCGCAGAGCCCGTCTAGCGTCGACGCGCCGCG
>JBDTXW010000292.1:0-3284 GCA_040005975.1 Betaproteobacteria bacterium
ACCCGCGTTGAAGATGCGCGCGCCGCCGCTGCAGCCGGCGCGGACGCCATCGGCCTGGTTTTTTATCCGCATAGTTCTCGCTGTATCGATGTCGGGCGCGCGGCGGACATTTGCCGTGCGCTGCCACCCTTCATTACCACCGTGGCGTTGTTTGTCGACGCGCCACCGGCGGAAATAGAACGGGTGTTGACGCGTGTGCCGATCGATCTGCTGCAGTTTCACGGTGCGGAGACGGCGCAACAATGTGCGCAGTTCGGCAAGCCGTACATGAAGGCGCTGAGAGTTAGGCCGGACACGGATTTGCTACAATACGCGGCCGCATACGCGTCGGCCAGAGCACTGTTGCTCGACGCGTACGTGGCCGGAACGGCGGGGGGCACGGGAAAGACGTTCGACTGGCGCCTTATCCCGGAACAACTGCCGCTGCCCGTGGTGCTTTCGGGCGGCTTGACGGCGGCGAATGTGGCCGCCGCGATAAAGGCGGTAAATCCCTGGGCGGTGGACATCGGCAGTGGCGTTGAATCCGCGCCAGGCGTCAAGGACGCCGCAAAGATCAAAGAGTTCATCAAGGGTGCGCGCAATGCAAATGTATGACCTTCCGGACGAGCGGGGGCACTTCGGACCGTATGGCGGCATCTTCGTTGCCGAGACGCTGATGGGCGCGCTGGCTGAACTCACGGCCGCCTACGAAAAATACAGCCACGATGAAGCATTCCAGGCCGAATTCGCCCGGGAACTTAAGCATTACGTCGGCCGGCCGAGCCCGATTTATCACGCCAGGCGCTGGTCGGAAATGCTGGGCGGCGCGCAGATCTATCTGAAGCGCGAGGACCTGAATCATACCGGCGCGCACAAGATCAACAACACGGTTGGCCAGGCGTTGCTCGCCAAACGCATGGGCAAACCGCGGGTGATCGCCGAAACCGGAGCGGGGCAGCATGGTGTAGCCACGGCGACCGTCGCCGCCCGCTACGGCATGGAATGCGTGGTTTACATGGGTTCCGAAGACATCGTGCGGCAGGCGCCCAATGTCTTTCGCATGAAGCTGCTTGGCGCGACGGTGGTGCCTGTGGGGAGCGGCTCCCGGACCCTCAAGGACGCGCTCAATGAAGCGATGCGCGATTGGGTCACCAATGTCGGGAACACCTTCTACATCATCGGCACCGTTGCCGGTCCGCATCCGTACCCGATGATGGTGCGCGATTTCCAGACGGTCATCGGCCGCGAGTGCCTGCTGCAGATGCCGGAAATGATCGGGCGCCAGCCCGACGCCGTCATCGCCTGCGTCGGCGGCGGATCCAACGCCATCGGCATCTTCCATCCGTATATTGCGTACGATCGGGTCAGGCTGATCGGCGTCGAGGCGGCCGGTGACGGCATCGCCACCGGCCGGCACGCGGCGTCGCTTACCGCGGGACGCCCGGGCGTGCTACACGGCAATCGCACCTATCTCCTGCAGGACGCGAACGGCCAGATTTCAGCGACGCATTCGGTGTCGGCGGGTCTGGACTATCCGGGCGTCGGCCCCGAGCATGCCTGGCTCAAGGACACCGGCCGGGCCGAGTACGTGACGGTGACCGACGACGAAGCCCTGGCGGCGTTTCACGATTGCTGCCGCATCGAGGGCATCATTCCCGCGCTCGAATCGTGCCATGCGCTGGCCCATGCGGCGCGGCTGGCGGTGACGTTGCCGCGCGACAAGGCGCTGCTGGTCAACCTCTCGGGCCGCGGCGATAAGGACATGAACACGGTTGCCGAGCGCGCGGGAATGCACTTCCATTGCCGGCCAGAATGCGACCCGTCGCTGCGGTGACGCCGCCGACAGCTGCCGTCGGGAATGCGGCAGGCGCGACCGACCTCCTGCGCCGTCACCGCTCTGCGGAAATGCGGCGCCGGTGAACCGCATCGACACCGCTTTCGCCGCCCTGCGCGCGGCCGGCCGCACCGCGTTGATCCCCTATGTCACCGCCGGCGATCCGTCGCCTGCGGCAACGCCGTCATTGCTGCACGCGCTGGTGGGTGCCGGCGCCGATGTGCTCGAGCTCGGCGTGCCGTTTTCGGATCCGATGGCCGACGGCCCGGTCGTCCAGCGCGCCTCCGAGCGCGCCCTCGCGCAAGGCGTGGGTCTTTCCGACGTGCTGGCGATCGTCGCTCTTTTCCGCCAGCGCGATGCAACGACCCCGCTGGTGCTGATGGGCTACGCCAATCCGATCGAGGCGATGGGCGGGGCGCAATTCGTCGAGCGGGCGAAGGCGGCCGGCGTCGACGGCGTCATCGTCGTCGACTACCCGCCGGAAGAGGCACGCGAGTTTGCCGCACTGCTGGTCGAGCGCGGGCTCGCGCCGATCTTTCTGCTGTCGCCGACGACTCCGGCCCTACGCATGGCGGCGGTGGCGAACATGGCCCGGGGCTACGTCTACTACGTCTCGCTCAAAGGCGTCACCGGCGCCGGCCATCTCGACACCGCGGAGGTCGCCGCGAGACTCGCGGAAATAAAGAGGCATGTCACACTTCCGGTCGGCGTCGGTTTCGGCATTCGCGACGCGGCCAGCGCGCAGGCGATTGCCGCTCACGCAGACGCCGTCGTCATCGGCAGCCGTATCATCGAGGAGATCGAGGCCGGGCCCGCGGCCGAGGCGCCTGCGCGCGCCGCGGCGTGGTTGGCTACAATACGCGCGGCCATGGACAAAGTCGCCAAGCGAGCGGCCTGACCGGAGCCGGGGAGACCGTATGAGTTGGCTGCAAAAGCTGTTACCACCGCGAATCAAGGCGACGCCCGGAACGGGCAGGAAGTCGATGCCCGAAGGCTTGTGGGTCAAATGCGTGTCGTGCGAAGCCGTTCTGTATCGAACCGATCTCGAGAAGAATCTCAACGTCTGCCCGAAGTGCAACCATCACGCGCGCTTGACCGCGCGCGAGCGCGTCGACCAGCTGCTCGATGCGGAAGGCCGCTACGAGATCGGATCGGAGATTCTTCCGATCGACAGCCTGAAATTCAAGGACACGCGCAAGTATCCGGAGCGCCTGTCGGCGGCCCTCGAGGAAACCGGCGAGACCGACGCGCTGGTCGTCATGCAAGGCAGCATCAAGTCGACGCCTTTGGTGCTCGCGGTCTTCGAGTTCGAGTTCATGGGCGGCTCGATGGGCTCGGTGGTCGGCGAGCGTTTTGTGCGCGGCGTGCGGGTGGCATACGACAACCGCGTGCCGTTCGTCTGCATCACCTCGACCGGCGGAGCGCGCATGCAGGAAGGCGTCAGTTCGCTCTTCCAGATGGCCAAGACGAC
>JBDTXW010000293.1:0-3258 GCA_040005975.1 Betaproteobacteria bacterium
TCTCGTAGGAAATCCAGACCGGTATCTCGCCCTTGACGAACTGCGCGTACGGCGTAGTTCCCAAGACACGGAGAACGTTGCCCGCCTGATGCAGCTTGCCCAGATAGTCCAGCCCCGGCTGAATGTTGTTCATGTCGCCGCCGGCACCGAAGTTGGCGGCGAGCGCGACGACCTGACCGACGCCGGTCGAGCGCGGGTCGAGATAGACGACGGTGTTCTTGTACTCCGGCTTCAGCAAGTCGGCCCACGATTGCGGAACGTTCTTCACCAGCTTGGTGTTGACGATGAACGCGACCGTCAGCGTGTGTATCGTGAACCACTTGCCGTCGGCGTCGCGAAACACCGGCGTCAGCTTGTCGAAATTGACCGGCTTGAACGGCGCGACGACGTTCTTGGCTACCGCATCGATCGCCGAGGCCGCGAAATAATACGCGGTGTCAGCCTGCGGCCGATTGCGCGACTTGTCGAGCGCGACGACGGTGGCTGCCGAGCCGATGTCGTTGTAGACGATCTCGATTTCCGGATAGCGCTTCTTGAAGGCCGTGAACTCCGCGGCCCAGTTGGCCCAGGTGGGACCGGTGTCGAAGCTCACGACCATGCCTTCCTTCCTCGCGGCGTCGTACGCGGCCTTCTCGCCTGCGTAGAGCTCGGCCGAATCCAGCACCGTCTGCGCAGAAGCGGAGACGGCGAAAAGCGCCAGTGCGAGTTGCGCTGCGGCAAGCGTCAAGCGGCTGTGCAATGGTTTCATCGTTCCTCCCTCGGTTGTCGATTTAGTCGTCATTGATGAACTGTATCGCATCGCGCGGCACGCGCACACGGTCGACGCGGCCGCGCGCCGCGGTTTCGATCTCCAGCCGTCCGTTGCCGGCGGAAACCTCGATCTGCCGTGATGCACCGAAGAACCGGTCGCGCAGCACGTTGGCGGCGAAGACGTTCTCTCCCGCGTCGGCGCCGGAAACCTCGATCCTCTCGGGCCGCACCAGCAGCCGGATCGGGCTTCCGATGTCACGTCCGTGCCGCGGTGTCGCAAGGCGGCCGATCGGCGTATCGACCGTTTCGGCGCCGACCACCGTCGCGTCGAGCAGATTGGCGCGGCCGACGAAGTTTGCGACAAATGCGTCGACCGGGCTATCGTAGATCTCAAGCGGCGGACCTGACTGCAGCAGACGCCCATCGCGCAACACGACGACTCTGTCGGCGAGCGACAGGGCCTCGTCCTGATCGTGCGTAATCAATAGCGAGGCGATATTCTGCTCGCGCTGGATCCGGCGAATTTCATCGCGCATCGTCACGCGCGAAGCCGCGTCCAGCGCGGAGAGCGGCTCGTCGAGCAGCAGCGCGCGCGGCTTGAACACCAGTGCGCGCGCGAGCGCGACGCGCTGTTGCTGTCCACCGGACAGCTGCGCCGGAAGGCGCTCATGGAGCTTGGACAGACCGACGAGCTCGAGCATGTCGATCGCCCGCCTGCGCCGTTCGGCCGGGGCAACGTCGCGCACCCGCAGCGGATAGGCAACATTTTCCCAGACGCGCATGTGCGGAAACAGCGCGTAAGCCTGAAATACGACGCCGCACTGGCGCGAGCGCGTCGGCAGACGGCTGACGTCCTCGCCATTCAGGCGGATGCTGCCGGCGGCTGGCGCGAGAAAGCCTGCGATCAGCCGGAGCAGCGTCGTCTTGCCACAGCCGCTCGGGCCGATGCAGACCACCAGTTCGCCAGCCGCGATGTCCAGCTCGATGTCGTGCACGCCGGCACTCGTGCCGGCGTAGCAGAAGCTCACGCCCCGCAGAGAGACCGCCTGCGCCGCTGGCGCGCTCATGCCAGCGCCGCTTTCATGCGCGCGGCGCCGCCGGTGGACAGGCCTCCCGCGATGCCCGCCACGATCGCCAGCGCCAGCAGGATGACGGTCGCCGCGCAGGCAAAGCCGGTGGCTCCGTAGAACGCCTGCAACAGGACGACCGGATAGGTGCGGTTGAGGAAGCCTGCGACCAGATTCGAGAACTGGAACTCGCCAAGCGATATGGCGGCGACGACGATCAGTCCCGCGAAAATCGAGTGCCGCAGCGACGGCAGGACGACGTGGACGAAACGCTGCATCGCGTTGCTCCCTAGTGACTCGGCAGCCTCTTCGAGCACATGCAGGTTCAGACGCTGCATGTCGGCAATCACCGTGTGCAAAAAATACGGCAACGTGAGCACCAGATGCCCTGCGCCGAGTAGCCAGATGCTGCCAAGCCAGGGCAATGCGTCCGAGCTGAATACCAGGATGAATCCGAACGCGAGCACCAGCGCCGGAAGCGCGACCGGCAACTGGTAGAGCACGCGTGCGAGCGCACGGACCTTGTGGCTTCGCGTGCGGAACAGCGCATAGCCCAGCGGCAAGCCTATGGCGGCGCACGCGATGCAGCAGAGCGCCGCGACCGCGAGGCTCGAGCCGAACGCGCGGCGAAAGCTCGGATCCGCGGCGACAACGCGGTACCACTGCGTCGTGACGCCTGTCGGCAAGAGGGTGTTGAGCCACAATTCGCCGAACGATCCCGTGATCAGAAGCGTGATCGGCACCGCCAGATACACCAGATAGATTGCCGTGGTCCAGCGCAGCAGCATGATGTCGACGTGAATACGAGCGGCGCCGCCCGAGAAGGGCGCGACCCGGCATCATAACCGGAAGGCGCCCCGCTTGCGGCATCGGCCGGCGCTTCCCCGCGCCCGTGGTCGCACGCGGCCCGACGCAAAAAAACCCGGGACAAACGATCCCGGGCCGCTACCCCACGCGCCTAACGGCCGGCGTGGCTAGCCAGAGTTTTTCGAGTCGCGCCGTACTGGGCTGCGAGTCACCCGCGCGCGGTTGGCCGCGTGTGTCCTCGCTGTCTGGCTGCGCGTGGCCCGCGGCGCGTAGCGCGAAGCTTGGTCGCTATTCTGCGTCAGCGAATTATGGCGCCCGGACCCGCCGCCCCAACGGCGATCTCGACTATCGAAACGGAACCCGCCGACGATCGGGATGGGCCGTAATAGCCCGGCCAGTAGTCGTAATACACCGGTCCGTCGTAGTAGCTCAAAACAAGAACGGGCCAGTCGCCCGGCCCGTCCACTTCCAAAAGCCCAATCTTTCAGGGTCGGGCCCGAGGAATCATCGTCATTGTTGTTTTTCGGCCGCTTGCTCTCGTCAGGTAGCCGGTAGTAGGGACAAGGGCTGCCGTCGCATCTGATCCGAATCCGGCCTCGATGTTTCGGCTTGTTGTCCCTACATGCTTCGCATT
>JBDTXW010000294.1:0-3223 GCA_040005975.1 Betaproteobacteria bacterium
GGGTTGATCATGCCGGCGATGTGCCCGGACCCCGACAGCACGAAGCGCGACTTGCCGCCGAGGAGCCGTGGGCCGGCATAAGTGGTTTTCCAGGGTGCGATGTGGTCCTCGATCGCCGAGACGAAATACGTCGGCAGAGCGACCCTGGACACGTCGATCGGGACGTCGGCCAATGTGACGCCTGCCGGGTCCTTCAGCGCGTTGCGCAGATACATGTTGCGCAAATAGAAGCTGTGCATCTTCGCGGGCATGCGGGTCGAGTCGCAGTTCCAGTGCAGCAGGTCGAACGGAAACGGGTCGCGCCCGAGCAGATAGTTGTTGATGACGAACGACCAGATCAGGTCGTTGCTGCGTAGCATGTTGAACGAGTTTGCCATCTCCGATCCTTCGAGATAGCCACGCTCGTTCATCCGTTTTTCCAGCGCCTGCACCTGGCTCTCGTCGATGAATACCTCGAGCTCGCCGGCGCCGGTGAAGTCGATCAACGAGCTCATGAAGCCTGCGCTGACGATGCGCTTGTCCTTTTTCGCCGCCATGTAAGCCAGTGTCGCGACAAGCAGTGTTCCACCCAGACAGTAGCCGAGCGCGTTGACCTCGCGTTCGCCGGTCGCCTGCTCGATCGCGCCGAGCGCGGCCAGCGGCCCCTCGAGCATGTAGTCGACGAAGTCCTTGCCGGCGAGTTTCTTGTCGGGGTTGACCCACGAGATCACGAAGACGGTGAGACCCTGCTCGACGCACCACTTGACCAGCGAATTCTTCTCGCGCAGGTCGAGGATGTAATACTTGTTGATCCAGGGCGGCATGATCAGCAGCGGACGTTTGTAGACCTTGGCCGTCGCGGGCTCGTACTGGATCAGTTGCATCAGCTCGTTCTGGTACACGACCTTGCCCGGCGTCGTCGCGATGTTGACGCCGAGCTCGAACGCCTTGCTGTCGGTCATCGATATCTTGAGCTGCCCGTTGCCGCGCTCGATGTCGTCGAGCAGGTTGTTCAGGCCCTTGACCAGGTTCTGGCCGCCGCTGGCGACCGTCTCGCGGAAGACTTCGGGATTGGTCAGAGCGAAGTTCGACGGCGCCAGCGCATCGATATACTGGCGGGTGAAGAACTCGACCTTTTTCTGCGTATGCTCGTCGAGTCCCTCGACGCTTGCGACGGCGCCGTGCAGCCAGCGCGCGGCGATCAGATACGACTGCTTGACGTAGTCGAAAAGAAAGTGCTCCTGCCAATCCTCGTGGCGAAAGCGGCGATCGCCCTTCGCGGGCTCGGCGACCGGTGCCGACGACTGGCCCATCAGTTTGAGCATCGACGACTGCCACAGCGCCGAATAGTCCCACCACAGGTTCATCTGCGTCTCGGCCAGACGGTAGGGATTGGACAGCATCTTCGCTGACAATTCCATGAACGCCTTGGTCACGCCGAATTCGTCGGCCGCAAACGATGGGCCCGACTTGGACTGACGGGCGAGATAGTCGCCCAGGAGCTTCGCGCTCTTGTCGGCGGCGCTCGCGAGCGAGTCCGCCAGCGCGACAGGGTCATAACCCCGCTTGCTCAGTCCCGCGGTATCGGTCGCACTCATCAGGACCCTCCAGGAAGACTCGATTGTATTCCGGCCGCGTGCACGAAACGGATCGTCCCGTCGTCGCCGACCGAGCGCTCGACGCGTCCTCCGTGCCACAGACGGTTCAGATGCGCGATCGCCTCGCCCATCGCGAAAAAACGCTGCTGCAGGTCGAGCTCGCGCCGGAACAGCACCGGGACGATCTCCGCCGCGGTCTTCGGCGTTGCGGCCGCGATCTCGAGTTCGGCCAGGCGCAGTGCGTGATGCTCGCGCAGCTGATCGACCCGGGCGCCGGCGCCAATGAACGGTAGCCCGTGCGAGGGCAGAATCCGTGTTTCGCCCGGAAGCTCGGTGAACGCCGTCAGCGAGTCCAGGAACCGTCGCAACGGGTCGCCTTCGGGCTCGACCGGCCAGACGCTGACGTTGGTGCTGATGCGCGGCAGCAGCATGTCTCCGGAAATGCAGACGTCGAGCGCCCTGCAGTAAAGCGAGGCGTGCTCGGGCGAATGGCCGTAGCCGGGAATGACGCGCCAGTCATTCGCGCCGATGCGTATTTCGTCGCCGGCCGCCAGTCGCTGATAGCTGGAAGGCAGTTCCGGCACGCCGCGCCGATACGGATTGCCACGCGCATTCATCGCCGCGAGGTGTTCCTCCGACAGGCCATGCGCGCGCAGCAGGTCGCTCATCGGCGCCGCGCCATAGCCGCTGTGCTCGCCGGAGATCGCATGCGCGGTCAGATATTCGCCCTGCGGCATGACGACCGGGCAGGCGAAGCGCGCCGCCAGCCATGCCGCGTTGCCCAGATGATCGGGGTGGTAGTGCGTCGCGATGACGCGGGCCAGCGGCTTGCCCCCGAGGATGCCGCTGAACTGCGTCTGCCAGAGCTCGCGCGTTGCCGCGTTGCCGTAGCCGCAATCGACCTGCGTCCACCCGGCGCCGTCGGCAAGCAGCCACAGGTTGATGTGGTCGAGTGCAAACGGCAAAGGCATGCGCAACCAGTGAATGCCTGGCGCAACTTCGCGCGCAGCGCCGGGCGCGGGCGCATCGGCGTATAGATAGCGGAGGACGGGTGGAAGCGGGGCGTTCATCTCGACGGTAACGCTGGCATGCCGGCGCGCCAGCGCGTTTTGTGCAACGCAACATCCTCATCGAATCGCTGCGGCCTGTCAAGCCGCGCCGCGTGTCCGCGATCGAAGCGGTGCGCAGCCCGTGTGGTATCTTGACCGCGCATTCGCCACCGACGTTCCGCCGCAATGCCCTCGCATCCGGACCCGGCCACCTTCAGCATTTCCGAGCTCGCGCAGGAATTTGCGCTGACGACACGCACGATCCGCTTCTACGAAGACGAAGGTCTGTTGGCACCTCGCCGCGCCGGGCAGGCGCGCATCTATGGCGAGCGCGAACGCGTACGCATCAAGCTGATCCTGCGCGGCAAGCGGCTGGGCCTGTCGCTGACGGAGATTCGCGAGCTCCTGGACCTCTACGACGTCAGCAAGAGCGAACGCCCGCAGCTCATCAAGTTCCTCGAGGTGCTCGCAGCACGGCGCGCGATGCTCAAGCAGCAGCAGGAGGACATCGCCGTCGTGCTGTCCGAAATCGGCGCGCTCGAGCGGCAGTGCCGCAAGCGGCTGCGCCGGAATCCCAACGGCGGCCCGCCGTGACGG
>JBDTXW010000295.1:0-3201 GCA_040005975.1 Betaproteobacteria bacterium
TATGCCGTCGCCTGCGCGGCGACGCTTCATTTCCGTTTACGCCGATCATCATGGTAACCGCGATGGCGGATTCGAAGGACGTCGTCGCCGGACTCGAAGCCGGCGGCGACGAGTATCTGACCAAGCCGGTCGACCACGCGGCGCTGGCCGCGCGCGTGCGCTCGATGCTGCGGATCAAGCGGCTGCACGATACGGTCGAGGAGCTCGCTGATGAAGTCAAGCAGTGGAACGCCAAGCTGGAGCAACGCGTCGCCGCGCAAGTGAGCGAGCTCGAGCGCGTCGGACGCCTGCGGCGCTTTTTTTCGCCGCAGCTGGCCGAGCTCATCGTCTCCGGCGGCGCCGACGATCCGCTGAAGAGCCACCGCCGCGAAATCACCGTCGTGTTCCTCGACTTGCGCGGCTTCACCGCGTTCGCGGAAGTCGCCGAGCCCGAGGAGGTCATGGGCGTGCTGCGGGAGTATCACCAGGCGGCCGGCAGGATGGTCGTGGAGTACGAAGGCACCCTCGAGCACTTCACCGGCGATGGCATCACGATCCTCTTCAACGATCCGGTGCTGATCCCGAATCCTGCCGAGCGCGCGGTGCGGATGGCGCTTGCCGTACGCGAGCGCATCGGCCGGATGGCGCTGGACTGGTCCAAGCGCGGCTACGAGCTGAGCCTCGGCATCGGAATCGCGCAGGGCTACGCGACGATCGGGGCGATCGGCTTCGAGGGACGCTGGGACTACAGTGCCATCGGCACGGTGACCAACCTGGCCTCCCGCCTTTGCGGCGAGGCCGCCGGCGACCAGATTCTTATATCGCAGAAAGTGCTTGCGGGCGTGGAATCGCTGATCGACGTCGAGCCGCAGGAAGCACTGACCCTGAAGGGCTTTCGCCGGCCGGTCAGCGCCTATCGCGTGCGCGGATTGAAGGCGTAGGTCGATAGCGAGGCCACGGGTCGACCAGGAGCCGGTCGCTATTCCTCCAGTTGATGGATCGTCCGGTTCGCCTGGCGCAGGCGGCGGCTCAACTCGCGGCTGAGGTTGGCCAGCAGCTTGATTGCGACATCCGGCGCCTCGCCCGATAACGAAGCGAAGCTTTCGTCGCTCAGCGCATAGCACACAAGCTCGTCATCGGCGATGACCGATGCCGACCGCGGACCCGGATCCAGAATCGCCAGCTCGCCGAAAACCGTGCCTGGCGCGAACGTCGCCAGACGAATGTCTGCGCCGCTGGCCTGGCGAAGGTAAGCGCTTGCGGTTCCGCTGGTGATAATGAAAAGTTCACTGCCGGGTTCACCCTCTCTGAATACGGTCCGTCCCTTCTCGCTGGCGACGCGCCGCAGATGCCGCTTGATTACGGCCACGTCCTCCGAGGTCAGGCTGGCAAAGATGCCCGCAAGCTCGAGCGGCCTCTCCTGCTCCGCTGCGCGATCGCGGGCCTCGGTATCGAGCAAACGCTCTTCGGCCCATTCGAGCGCGCGGTCGACATGCCCGAACACCCGGTCCGGCGTGACCGCGTCCAACACGCCCGAATCGGCCAGGATCGCGGCCGATTCCGAGGGTTGCGTCACGCAAACGGCGAGGCTTGCGCCCTGCGCGAGCAGATCCGCATTGATCTGGTGCAGTATCTCGCCGCCGGTGCTGTCGATCTCGGTGATACGTCGCAGATCGAGAATCACATGATGCGTCTTTTCTTGCTGCATCTGCGCCGCGATTTCGCCGGCGAGCGTTTCTGCGGTCCCGAAGAACAGCGCTCCCTGCAGCTCGATCACCAGCACCCCACCGCCTGCCCGGTCCAGTACCATCGTCTGCTGCAGTGTGCGCGATTTTCGCGAGCGGACCCCGCTGCCGCGGTAAGTGCGTCGCACAATAGAGCGGCTCATGCGGACGGCAAACAGCAATACGGCGATCGCCACGCCGAGGAATACCGCCACCACGATGTTGACGACGACCGACAGCACCGCGACGACGACAACGACCAGCAGCTCGAGCATCAGGTGGCGCCGGTACGGTGTCGAGCCCGACGCAACGCGACGGACCGTATGCAGTGTCCATCGATCGACATGCTGAACGCCGATGACCATGATCACCGCGGACAGCACGACCCGCGGCAAATAGACGATCAGCGGAAACAACAGCGCGATCGCAAGCAGGATCGCGGCCGCATTGATCAGCACCGAAAACGGCGTGCGTCCGCCAAAGGCGCGGTTCACCAGGCTGGGACCCACGTTGAGCCCGCTGGTGATTCCGCCAAAGCAGGCAGCCAGCGCGTTGCCCGCGCCAAGACGCACAAGCAGCCGATCACCGTCTACCCTCGGGTCGCCCGGCCGAGCGAGAAGCCGGGCGCAAAGCAAGGCGTCGATCGACGCAATCAGCGCCAGCGCCAGCGCGCCGCCGATGATCGTCGGAACGATCGCGCCGAGGCCGGGATGCCGCGCCAGCTCGGCAAAGCGAGGAAACATCGGCGGCGTCAGTTCGGGCGACGGCGCGCCGCCGATGACCGGGCCGAGATGCTGGCCGAGCCCGGCAGCTATCAGCGCGTAATAGACGATAGTGCCGATCGACAATCCGACAAGCAGCGGAGGCACCTTGGGCAGCGGGGATCTCGTCCGCCATATCGCGACAAAGACGACGATCGCGATCAGGACGCTCAAGGGCTTCGCCTCGTCGATCCGCTGCAGCGCCTCAATGAACGGCATGCTCCGGTCGAAGCCGAGGACGTTGCCGAGCTGGACGAGGACCAAAAGTATCGCGGCCGCATTCTGGAATCCGGCCATCACCGGGTGCGGCGTGAACTTGATCAGCGTGCCGAGCCTGATCAGCCCGAACAGCAGCTGGAGCACGCCGCCCAGCAGGATAATCGAGAAGATCACTGCCAACGTCAGTGGCAGTCCGCCCGATCGGACGACCGGGACGTCGGAGTGCACGAGGCCGTACAGCAGAATCCCGAGAAAGAACGTCGTCGTGATGCGCGGCGCATAGAGGGTCGGCAACTTGTCGCCCAGCACGACGCTGACGACGCCGACGACCAGCGCTGTCATCAGTCCCGCAAGCGCGCCGCTGGCAAAGTATTCGTCGCCAAACGAGACGAATGCGAACATGCCGAACCCCATCGCCAGCGGGATCGCCATCCCTGCGGAGATGAGTCCACCGACGATGTCGCCGCGAATGTTCCGCTGCTCGGCGTCTGGCATCGATCGACGGCGCGGCGTTTAGC
>JBDTXW010000296.1:0-3199 GCA_040005975.1 Betaproteobacteria bacterium
CTCCAGTCGGGCCGCTGTTCGACCAGATGGCGCATCGACACCGTGTACACCGAGCGCGCCGTGGTCAGCAAGACGTTGCGTCCTTCGGCGTACTCGGATGTCGGAACGATGATCGTCTTCATTGCCAATGGCTTGTCGGGACGCGAGGGGGGCGGCAGGTACAGGCCCTCGAAGCGCTCGCCCATCGTCGACATGTCGAGCCCGTCGTTGATGACGTAGCCCATGTCCTCGTTCGCGCGCCGTTTCGCCGCCAACGTCACGGCGACGACTCTTTCCGCGATGATATTGACCCCGGCTTCGACTTCCTCGTTCGAAACCTTGTTCAGTCGCCGCACGACGCCGAGCAGCCAGCCGGCAATATTGGACTGGCGCACGGCGACCAGCGCTCCCAGCGTCAGACTCTGGCCGATACCGCCGGTCGCGGCGATCCGCAGGCCAGCGACACTGCGGTCCTTGATTTCCCAGGTCGGGTCGCTCCACGATGAAAGGCTCACGGCGAGCGAATCGTCGTCGGACGGGAGCTTGCGCCTGACGCGCGGAGCGCCGGCGACCGCAAACACTTCGATCTGCTCGGTGCCGGAGCCCGCGTCACCGGTGGTTTCGCCGGTCGCCGGCGCTCCCAGGTCCTGGCAGATGCGCGACAGTCCGATGCGTACGCGCGCCGACACGGCGACGGCGACGCGCGGGTCGCGCCGCAGCTCGGTCTCCGATGTCGGCGCAACCGCCGGCTGGATCTTGCGCAGAACGGACAGGCGCTGCTGATTGATCGCGGCGACCGGACCCTGATCAGTCAGCTCCGCATCGCGCAGTGCGCTGATCGCGCGCTCGAGGCCGTCAGAGAGCGGCGTCGTATCGAGATAGCGCAACACCGAGCCGCGGTCATTGCCGGTGCGCCGCACCAGACCTTCGCGTCCGGCCAGATCGACGAAAAATCCTTCGAGCGATCGGGGAATCTGCTCGAGCTCAAGCCGCCTGGTCCAGGCACGCAGTTGCGAGCTCGCCCAATCGATTTCGGTCGGATTGAGATTGCCGGTGTTGAGCTGATGTACGAGGAGCACGTACAGGTATTCCTGCTCGACCGACCACTGCTGCGCTGCCGCACCTGCGGCGGGCAGCACCACCGCCTGGCGGTCGCACTGCATCTCGCATGCGCGCAAATATGCCTGATGCAACTCGATCCATTTGCCCGGAATCCACCGCTCGTACTTGAACACGCGAAGCTTGGCGTCGGTGCCCTGGTAGTGCACGAAGCGCACGAACAGCAGCGGCAGCACCGCGCGCCATCGCGCAATGCTCGCCTGCGGCAGCGCGCTCTCGAGCGCTTGCTGATAGGCCAGCGTGAATGCCTGGCTCATCTCCCACAGCGCCTGCCAGATGCGATCGGCCAGCTTTGGCGAATTCTCGATGTTTTCGATGTACTGCTTGATCAGCTGCCGGCGATCGGCGCCGAGCGCGGCGTCGACGAATTGGATCGCGTTGATGCGGTTCAAGTCGATCGGACGCTGCGTTCCGCGCAGCGCGTCGAGCGCGCTGATCACGTGCTGCTGCCGCCCGATGACATCGAGCGCCGGCAGCTGCCGCAGCCATACGGCCGCTGCCTTCGAGCTCTGCAGCGGATCGGTGGAGTCCTTGCCGTGTGGGGTCAAAAATCCAAACATTGCTTTCACTGAGCCAGTTTGACGACGTTGGCCCTGCCCTGAGTTTCCGCCATTGCCCGTGCCGGACATCGCGCTCATTGCGGCCCCGTCGACCTGCTAAAGTTACGGAGGAACCCTGATTTATAATCGAAATACGTCGGCTGCGCAAAAAACGGCATCGCGTTGGAGTAAAATTGCCGCCTCGTTGAAGATCGTAGCGCGCCTTTTGCGCGCCGCGCTCATCCCGGAGGTCTACTTGCCCACCGACCCATTTGCCACGAGCTACTTTCGGCTGCTTGTTTCGGCAGCCGCACTGCTGCTCACCACGGGTCTCGCGCTCGCACAGACAGGCGCGGCCGACGCTTCACCCACATCTAGCAAGATGGATGCCAAATTGAATGAACTGCAAAAGATCGACAACAAGATCGGCACCGGCGCGGAAGCGGTCAAAGGCGCATCGGTAGTTGTTCACTACACAGGTTGGCTTTATGCGCCCGCCACACCCGATCGCAAGGGCACCAAATTCGATTCATCGCGCGATCGCAACGAACCTTTCACCTTTCCACTCGGCGGAGGCCGCGTCATTCGCGGCTGGGATGAAGGCGTCGCCGGCATGAAAGTCGGCGGACAGCGCACGCTGATCATTCCGCCCGACCTGGGTTACGGCAGCCGTGGCGCCGGCGGCGTCATCCCCCCGGGCGCGACGCTGGTCTTCGACGTCGAGCTGCTGGACGTCAAGCGCTGATGCTGCCTCGCGACGCGGCGCCGCCGGTCGTACAACGGCTCGCCTATCGCGCGCCTTCCCACCTCGTCGACGACGTCGAGCTCACCTTCGAGCTCGATCCCGCCGCCACTCGCGTGTCGGCGCGATTTGCCTACCGCAGAAATCCGGCAGGCGACCCCGGGACTTCGCTGTTGCTCTGCGGCGAGCAGCTGAAGCTGATCGACATCGAGCTCGACGGCCGGCCGATGGCGGCAGCCGAGTACGCGCTGTCTTCGACCGGCATCACTTTTCCGGCATTGCCTGACGCTGGTGTAATGCACATCGTCGCGGAATGCAATCCAACCGCCAACACCGCGCTCGAGGGTCTGTATCTGTCATCGGGCGTGTTTTGCACGCAGTGCGAAGCGGAGGGGTTTCGCCGCATCGCCTTCTTCCCCGACCGGCCCGATGTGCTCGCACGGTACACGGTGACGATCATCGCTGACCAGACACGCTACCCGGTGCTGCTCTCGAACGGCAATCTGGTCGATCGAGGCGCGATGCCCAGTGACGGCAACCGGCACTATGCGCGCTGGCACGATCCGTATCCGAAGCCCTCGTACCTCTTCGCGCTGGTCGCGGGCGACCTGGCTTCGCTCGACGACGAGTTCGCCACGGTGTCGGGACGCAAGGTGGCGCTGCGGATCTTCTCGACGGCGGCGAACCTCGCCAAATGCCGGCACGCGATGGCGGCGCTGCAGCGCGCGATGCGCTGGGACGAAGAACGCTATGGCCGCGAATACGACCTCGACACGTTCATGATCTTCTGCGCCGACGACTTCAACATGGGCGCGATGGA
>JBDTXW010000297.1:0-3199 GCA_040005975.1 Betaproteobacteria bacterium
TTCATCCTGGGCATGGCGCGCGACACCAGCGACGCGGTGATCGTGCGCTCGACGATCGACCTCGCTCACCACATGGGCCTGCTCGTTGTCGCCGAGGGCGTCGAGGACGAGGCGACGGTCGAGCGCCTGCGGGGCTTGAGCTGCGACATGGTCCAGGGCTATCTGTTGAGCCGTCCGCTGGCCGCGGTGGATCTTGTCGCCTGGATGCGCGGCTCGGTCTGGACCCGCGCCGCGCGCGATCCGCAGCTGCTACGCCGCGTCGTATAGGCGTCCCGCTGGCAAAGGCCGGGGAAGCGCTGGCGGAGCTCGATGGCGCGACGGGCGCGGGACCGGCCGACCCGGCCGTTGTCGCCGCGATCATTTTCGCAAGCCGCGGCTAATCGATTACGCTGTCGGCCTTGACGGCGCGCGCGTCGCGTCGCGATCGCACCCATGGCTCCCTACCCGCATCTTCTGGCGCCCCTTCCGCTCGGCTTCACTACGCTCGCGAATCGCGTGCTGATGGGCTCGATGCACACCGGGCTCGAGGAAGCGCCGAACGGATTCGCCAAGCTCGCCGCTTTCTACGCCGCGCGTGCCAGAGGCGGCGCCGGGCTGATCGTGACGGGCGGAATCGCACCCAATTTCAGCGGCCGGATCGACCCGCGCGCCTCGCAGCTGTCGTTTGCCTGGCAGGTCGCGAAGCATCGTGTGGTCACTGCGGCGGTGCATGCCGCCGGCGGGATGATCGCGATGCAGATACTGCATGGCGGCCGCTACGCATACCACCCGCTCGCGGTCGCGCCGTCGGCGCTGAAGTCGCCAATCACGCCGTTTCGGCCGCGCGCGCTCACCGGGTGGGGCGTGCGCCGGACGATTGCCGCCTATGCGCGCTGCGCGGCGCTCGCGCAACGCGCCGGCTACGACGGCGTCGAGATCATGGGCTCCGAAGGCTACCTGATCAATCAGTTCGTCGCGCCGCAGACGAATCTGCGCGACGACGACTGGGGCGGCTCGTTTCTCAACCGGATCCGCTTTCCAGTCGCCATCGTGCGCCGTACGCGCGAAGCGGTCGGCCCGAACTTCATCATCATCTACCGGCTGTCGATGCTGGACCTGGTCGAAGGCGGCAGCTCGTGGGACGAGGTCGTCGCTCTCGCGCAAGCGGTCGAAGCGGCGGGTGCGACGATCATCAACACCGGCATCGGCTGGCACGAGGCGCGGATCCCCACGATCGCGACGATGGTGCCGCGCGCGGCGTTCACCTGGGTGACGCGGCGATTGAAGGGGGCGGTCAAGATTCCGCTGATCACGACCAACCGCATCAACGATCCTGCCACTGCCGAAGCGGTGCTGGCCCGCGGTGACGCGGACATGGTGTCGATGGCGCGGCCTTTCCTGGCCGACGCCGAATTCGTCGCGAAGGCCGCGCAGGGTCGCGCCGACGAGATCAATACCTGCATCGGCTGCAACCAGGCCTGCCTCGATCAGATTTTCGAGCGGCAGACGGCGACCTGCCTGGTCAACCCGTTCGCATGCCGCGAGACCGAGCTCGTTTTGGCGCCGGCCGCGGCCAGGCGCAGGATCGCCGTCGTCGGCGCCGGCCCGGCCGGAATGGCCTGCGCGATGACCGCAGCCGAACGCGGCCACGAAGTGAGCCTGTTCGATGCCGCGGCGGAGATCGGCGGCCAGTTCAATCTGGCGCGCCGCATTCCCGGCAAGGAGGAATTCGCCGAAACGCTGCGCTATTTTCGCGTGCGGCTGGGTCAGCTCGGTGTCGAGCTCAGGCTCGGTCACCGCGCCGGCGTGCAAGACCTTGCCGGCTACGACGACGTGATCCTTGCCTCCGGCGTCGTGCCGCGTATACCGGCGATCCCCGGCATCGCGCACGCCAAGGTGGCGAGCTACGTCGATATCGTCGAGGGACGCCGCGAGGCGGGCCGGCGCGTGGCCATCATCGGTGCCGGCGGCATCGGCTTCGACGTCGCCGAGCTCCTCACCGCAGGCGCGCCGGCCGACGGTCACCTGAGCGACGGGCGTGCCGACGATCCGGCGATCGCGGCATTTCGCGACGAATGGGGTATCGACCCCGGCTACGCTTCCCGCGGCGGCCTGAAAGCCGCGCACGAGCCGATACCGCCGCGCCAGGTCTGGCTTCTGCAGCGCAAGGACACCAAGGTCGGCGCGGGCTTGGCCAAGACCACCGGCTGGATCCGGCGCACGCTGCTCAAGCGCCGTGGCGTGGTGATGATCGCCGGCGTCGAGTACGACAGGATCGACGACGCCGGATTGCACATTCGCGTCGATGGCGAACCGCAATCGCTGGACGTCGACACCGTCGTCGTCTGCGCCGGACAGGAGCCGCGCCGCGACCTGGTGCCGGAACTCGAGTCAGTGGGCATTCACCCTCGGCTGATCGGCGGCGCGGAGCTCGCCGTGGAACTCGATGCCAGGCGCGCTATCGACCAGGGCACGCGGGTAGCGCTCGCGCTCTGAGGCGCTGCCAGGGGCGCTTTCAGTACCCCGGCCATCGAAGCTCGTCGAGATCGGCGAGCACGTCGGCGCCGTGCAGCGCCGTGTAGGCGACGATCGCCAGCAGCAGAAAAATGGCGAGCCACCAGGCGAGATCGACCCACGGCCGCTGCGGGCGATCTCGCCCGGAAGCGGGATGGGCATCCTCGCCGCTGCGTCGGCCCCCCGGCATCGTGCGCGAGCGTTCGATCGACGATGCGCGCGGCGTTCTGCCGCGGCGACGCGCGAACGAGGCGAGCAATGCGGCCGCCGCGCCGAGCCGGACGGACCGCTCGACCCCATCGGCGATCATCGCGCTCCCGGGCGCCAGCGCTTCCTCATGGCTTTTTCATCGCAAACCGCATGCCAACGCGAGGCGCTCGATGAACACGCCCAATAACAGAGAGTTGCCGCATTTACGCGTAGCCGCACCCTTCGGCGAGTGCACTGTTGCGATGCAACACACGGAACCCAGGCACCAGGCTTGTGCGAGTGCCGATTTAGGTACCGCCTACGTCCTCGTTGGCGAATGGCCGTGTTCGCAGGGGGGCGGTCCATCGACCGCATCGAACGCCACGCCGCCTCCAGTGTGTGCTTTGCGCCTGTCGACGCTTCGGCCCGCAACGTGATCTTATAATTGATACAAGGTGTATGCCAAAAAGCCATTCGTATCGAATTACGAAAGGCTTAATGCCTGGTAAAGTTGGAT
>JBDTXW010000298.1:0-3193 GCA_040005975.1 Betaproteobacteria bacterium
CAACACCATCCCGACACCGCTGCTCGCGGTGTTGATCTTCTGGATCAGTGCCATCTTTCTTAGCTTCGCACTGTTCGCACCGCGTAACGCAACGGTTCTGGTAACGCTGTTCGTTTGCGCGTTTTCGGTTTCTGGAGCGATTTTTCTGTTGCTGGAAATCAACGGGCCTTTCGACGGCGTGATCAGCATCTCGAGTGCGCCGCTACGCGATGCGCTAGTCGAGCTGGGCAAGTAGCTCGGTATTCGGCGAGCCGATGCTGTCCCGCATGATCAGCCCGGCGCCTGGAGCGCGACGACTCTGGCCCGCAGCTCGGTCACCTCGTCACGGAGCAGGCGGAATGCCACGCGCTCGTATCCGGCAGCGGCTCGCGCGGCAAGCTCGCTGAGCATCTCGCACTCGTCCGGGTCGATGTCGTTTCCGTTTTCGTGGGGTCCGAGCAGGACGATGGCGATCACTCCGAGCGCATCGCTGTATACCGGCACCGCCAGGCAGGGCGCCTGCAGCTCGCTGATCAGACCGGGTGGGACCCATCCGTCGCGGGACAGGCGGACGGGCGCCAGGGTCTCGACGCTGCGCAACACGGCGGCATCGCACTCTCGCCGCAACTCGTGCAATGGCGACGCGTTCCAACCGATCGCATGTCGGCGCCGAAAGCTGTGGTCCTCCTGCCGGAACACCGCGCCGGACGACAGCGCGAGCGCCTCCACCGGGGTGTCGACCAGCGAGCGATCGATCTGGTCGAAGTTGTGCGCAGTCGATACGGCGGCGCCTGTTTCGATCAGACGTTGCCGAGCGGCGTGAAACCGACGATTGAGAACACGGTCCACCACCTCCACGGTGATCTCGTGCAGGCGCTGCAGCAACAGCAGGGCAATGGGAGCGACGATCAGCAGCCAGACCCATTCCGGCAACCGAAAACTTTCTTCCTGGAAATGGGAAAGCATCTCGTGCAGATTGACGATCGGTATGGCCAACGCGAGGCTCAGCACGGTCACGATGGTGCCGTTGCGCAGCGGGATGGAGACATTGACGACTCGTCTGCGCAACACCGCCACCGAGACGAAATAGGCGAGCACACCGTTGAGCAGATAAAGCAAACCGACGACCACATTGGACGGTGACCAATCCAACGCATGGCGCAACAATGACGTCGACTGAGCTACTTCCGCAAAAATAAATGCGGGTAGTCCGATGGCGCATCCCCAGATCACCCACAGCATCCGCTGCTGGTCCTGCGCCGGCAGCGTCCGACGACGCAGCAGCAGAACGAAAAGGACGATCGCGTCGACGGCGTAGCCGGCAAGAAACGCGGCCGAGGTAACCCTCTCGGTGTGGAATCCAAACGCATTGGCAAAGCTGGCCAGCAGCAGTGCAGCGATGAGAAGAGCCACCACCGGCGGCATCCATTTGAAACGCCGCCATTGCGGGTTGGATTCGTCATTGGGAAAGCGGAGCGCGAAGATCAAGAGGCCGGCATAACCTGCGCCGTGCGCCAGCGCCTCGGCGATCTCCTGCGCGAAGACGGCAGCGGGCACTCCTTGCAACAGTGCGTAATAGGCGTAAGTCTGCCCCGGGTTGAACCAGATCGCGTAGAGGAAGAAACCCCAGGTCATCCTCCCCGGGCGTATCCAGACCAGCCTGCATGCGGCCAGGATGACGATGATCCCGACGAGGGTGTCGACGAGCAGAATGAGCCGGTCTATCGAGCCACGCGCGTAGCGAACCGCTTCAAGTCGCACCGTCCGCACGGGTCCGCGCTCGGACCGCTCCAACAGCAGTTCGACCACGCGACCCGGCAGCACGACTTGGCTGCCGCCCAGTCCACCCAAGACGGCGAGCAGGCTCCGACAATGCGGTGACTCGCGCGGAACGCAGCGCATCGCGTTGAGATCGATCCGATCGCCCAGCGCGATGCCGGCCGCAACCGCAGGCGATTCCGCGGGGGTTGCGAACGGACCGACGACGTCCACCACGACGCCATCGTTATCGGCGACGAGTCCGAAGGAACCAAGCGAGCCGAAGACACGGTAGAGCTCCGGCACGATCATCGCCATCGCCCACGCGGTCAGTAGGACGAAAAGCAGTCGACCGCGAGCGATTTTCCGCGAGTGCGTCGATGTCACAAGCCGGCCTTCCTGCGAAGCAGTGGTGCCAGTCGCGGGGCGGTGCTTGACCCCGTTCTCGTGTGTCATAGTGAATGCAAGCGTCCGGATTTCCTGGGGAAAGGCCGACTACGGCCGTATCATGAGCGAGAAATCCTTGTCCGGTAAAGGCTGACGCAGGTGCAAGCAAATATGGCGCTGGATGCGGCTCGTGCCGGTCCGCCTTTTCCCAGGAGATGATGGCGTGACCGAAATGTCGACTGCGACGCCCAAGTTCGTGCTACCGCCGCTGCCCGATCTGCGCCAAGCGCCGGTGTTCGGGCGCAAGATCTGCTACTACGACATCGGTCACGGGCCTCCGCTGGTGCTTGTGCATGGGGTAGGAGGTGACGCCGACCAGTGGGTCTTCTGCCTCAATCGGCTTGCGGAATCGCACCGGGTCATCGCCATCGACCTGCCCGGCTTCGGCCGCTCCGACAAGCCGTTGATCGACTACCGCATCGCCGGCTTCGTCGAGATGCTCGATCGATTCGTTTCGACAATCGGAATCTCACGCGCATCGTTTCTTGGCCACTCACTCGGCGGATGGATCGTCGCAACGTTCTCCTTGCGCTTTCCGGACAGGGTCGACAAGCTCATCCTCAACGACGCGGCGGGCATCGACGCGGGCGCCGTCGACATTCCGGTCGATCTCAAGGTTTCGACGCGCGCGAACATGCGCGCCGTGTTCGAGGCCATGTTCTACGACAAGGCGATCGTAAGCGACGACCTGGTCGATCTGGCGTATTCGCTGCACCTCGAGCGAGGCGACGGTTACACCATCAGGAGCGTGCTCGAAACGCTGACCGCCCCACGAGAGAAGCTCGACCGGCAGCTTGGCGGACTCAAGGCTCCGACCCTGATCCTATGGGGTGAAGACGACGCGATCACGCCGCTTGCGATGGCTCACGCTTTTCAGCGCGGCATCGCCGGGTCGCGACTGCAAGTCATTGCGCGATGCGGGCATCTGCCGCCGCTCGAACGTCCGGATGCGTTTGTTAGCGCGGTGACGAGTTTCCTGACCCCCGCGTCGATCAAGGCATAGTCGGGA
>JBDTXW010000299.1:0-3169 GCA_040005975.1 Betaproteobacteria bacterium
CCCGAGGCGAGCCGGGGGAAAACCTCGAAGAAAAGGAAATTGACGTCGCTGTCGGTCTTGGCGACATGCGAGGAATCGACGAACAGCAGGTCTCCCGCCCGCAGGTCCGTGAAATGTCCCAGCGACAAGTCCTGCACCCGGCGCTCGATCACTCGGGCAATACCGTCGATGGGTCGCCGCAGAAACGGCGGCGGATACGGATCGATGCAGCTGATACTGACGTCGCCTCCGAGGAAACGGCGATTGACGTCGGCCATCAGCAGCGACGAAAAACCCGAGCCCACCTCGACGATCTGCGCCGGCTTGAACGCCTGGAGCAGCACGAACAGGGCAGGCGCATCGAGCATCGCGAACTGCGCGTTGTCGCGAAAAAAAGACGACAGCGTCGGCGTGACGTCGAGCGCTGACGGATAGTCGAACCCGTGCATGAAGCGCGGAAATTCGTCACGCAGGATCCTGACGTGGCTGGCATCGTTGAAGTCGATGCCGAGCAGATCGGGACGGTACGGCCACACGCGCGCCCGCTCGACCGTGCGGGGATCGACGACAGGCGAATAGAAGTGCCCCGGCGGAAACGCCGGCGCCACCGCGCCACCCAACGCGAGCAGTCGGCGACCGAGTCCGCGCAGCAGTCGTCTGCTCATGGCTGCGCCGGCGTTGTGATCGCGGCGCGCGCGAGCGGCGGCAGCGCGCCACCGCAACAATCATCGAAAGCGAACCAGCGCGGGGCGAGCACCAAGAGGCCATCGACCGTGCCGATCGCATCGTCGGGGCCGGCGCGAAACGCGGCGGGCTGCGGCGACCGCAGTACATAGAGCGATTCCGGATCGAGCCGTCCGGCGGCAAGCGCCTGCTCTCGCTTGGCAGTCGCGTTGGCAACGCGGTCCAGCGCCAGCCGGGCGAACGAACCGGTGTTGATCCGCATTGCGTGGTCGACGGCAAACAGGCCGAGTGTGCTGAATTCCGGCGGCACCGGCAGCGATGGAACGAAAAGGATCGTCCTGTAGTGCCGTGCCGCCGTCGTCCAGAAAGGCGACGGCATCGGGTCGGCCCGTTGCGCTGGCTCGTCGATGAAATGCTGACGGAAGTAGCCGTTGAGCGCGACGTAGCGCGGCGACAGATCGGCGATCTGCAGCGCGAGGCCAAGCGCCAGAATTGCCGTCGCGGTCGGCGCCGGGAAGCTGCGCACGACTATCGCTGGCACGGCCAGGACAAGTGCGTAATAGCCGACCCAGAGCAGGCGCGCCGACGCGCGCACCGTCGCCACGAGATCGAGGACCAGGCTCGGCAGCGGAATCGTGAACAGGATTCTGTCCCCCCAGGCGACCTGGTTCGACAGCGCGATTGCCCAGAGCAGCAACGCAACGACGGCAAGCGGCAGGTAGCGTCGCAGCGCGCGTTGCCCTTCGGCACGCCATAACGCGAACGCCGCGATCGGCAGCAACGCGAGGAGGCCTACGCCGAGGTAGCTGTAGCCTTCGTATCCGTCGCCGGGCATCGGCAGCACCGGCAGCCCGGGAAGGAAAAGCGAGCCCCACATCGGATTCCACAGCGCATTGAGATTGGCGGCGTAGCGTCCGTAATAGGCGGCGCCGCCGGAGAACGAGCTCGCCGGTATCGTGAAGTACCCGGCGAGCCACATCGTCCCCAGCAGCGGGACGGCGATGAGCAGCGTCGACCGCAGCATGTCGCCGGTCGTTGCCGTGTGATCGATCCAGCGCCGCCGCGCCGCGTCGGCGAACGCCACCGCAAGCACCATATACAGGAGGTAGGCGTGGATCAACGCAGCGCCGCAGATCAGCAGGCACCACGACGCGGTTGCATGGCGCACGGGCGCGCGGAGGTACAGGTAGAGCGCAGCCAGCACCAGCCAGTGCGCCATCAGCGCGTAATGGCCGATTGCCCGGTCCGCCAGCAGCGGGCTCAGCACGAACAACGCCGTCATCGCGAGCCGCTGCAAAGCGGCGCGGGTGAACAGACCCGAGATCAGCCAGCCGAATCCTCCCTGCAGAATGTAGCAGGCGAGCATCCAGATGCCGAAATACTGGAAGTGATCCGGCAGCGCGGCGCGTGAGAGCTTGAACAGCAGCGCGAGCAGCGGAATCGAATCGCTGAACACGATCGAGCTGCCCATTTCCATGCCGTAGTTCTTCGCTGCGCCCGGAGGAAGACGCCAATCCTCGAGCCGGAAGAAATGCCAGCCGAGGAATTGCGTTGCCGGATCGGGCAGCCACAACAGCCAGCGAAAATACGACGGCTCGAGCAGGCGCGGGTCGAAGAGCAGGAAGAAGACGAGCGGTCCGAGCAGCGCTGCGGCGAGCGCCGGCGCGACGCGACGAATGCTCATAGCCACGCGTGCTTCAGGAAAAGCTTAAGTCGGCGACTACCGGCGCATGATCGGACGGTTTTTCGCCTTTGCGCGCCTGGCGATCGATCCGGCACCCGGTGCACACCTTGGCCAGCGCCGGCGACAGCAGAACGTGATCGATGCGCAGCCCGTGGTTCTTCGGGAATGCGAGCTGGCGGTAATCCCACCAGCTGAATGTCTTCGGCGGCTGGTCGAAGAGCCGAAACGCATCGGTCAGGCCCAGGCCGATCCAGGCGCTGAACACCGCACGTTCCGCGTCCGAGCACATGATCTGGCCGCGCCACAAGTCTGGATCGTGCACGTCGCGATCCTCGGGCGCAATATTGAAATCGCCGATGACCGCGAGCTGCGGATGCTGCTCGAATTCGCGGCGCAGATAGCGCGTCGCGGCGGCGAGCCAATCGAGCTTGTAGCGGTATTTGTCCGAGCCGACCGCCTGACCGTTGGGCACGTACAGGCAGATGACGCGCACGCCGTCGATCGTCGCCGCCAGCACGCGCTTTTGCACGTCGTCGTGCTCCGGCAGCGCAGCGATGACGTCGCTGCCGGTCGTGCGCGAGAGCAGCGCGACGCCGTTGTACGTGCGCTGGCCGCAAAACTGCAGCGCGTAGCCTGCGGCAGCAAGCTCGGCGACCGGAAACCTGCCGTCCTCGAGCTTGGTTTCCTGCAGCCCGACGATGTCCGGCGCGTTCGCAGCAAGCCAGTCCAGCAGCCGCGCCAGCCGAACGTTAAGCGAGTTGACGTTCCAGGTCGCGACCCGCAACGTCACTGCGGGTACGAGCCCTTCGGCGCCGCATCCGG
>JBDTXW010000300.1:0-3154 GCA_040005975.1 Betaproteobacteria bacterium
GATGCCGTACCATCGGCGCCGGCACCTGTGCCGGAGCCCGCACCGCCGGACCGCGTGACGCAGGATTTCGACGTCGTGATATCTTCCGCGCCCGATCTCGATCCACTGGCAACTTCCGGCCTCGCTCGCATCGATGATGATCCGTCGGTGCGGACGGCTTTCGCACGCGAGGTGCGAAGCTCCCGACGCATCGCGACGTGGAGCGGCGCGGTCCTGGTCCTGCTGACGCTGCTGCTTGTCGGCGTGTTTGAGTTTGGCCGGGAAGGACAGGTTGGGCGCGTGCTTGATGCCCTTGGCATCAACCGTGGCACGGCCGTGCGGGACAGCGAGGCTGTGTCCACGCCTGCCGTAGGGCCTGCGGCCCCGGCGCCACCGCCGATGGTCGCAGATACCGCGAGCGCGAAGCCGATGCCGACCGAGCCAGCCGCCGCGGACTCACCGGCGAGCACCACCGCGCCTGGGTCTCCCGCCGGCGCCCCGATTGCTGCGGACGCCGGAAGCGCGAATCCGACGTCGACGGAGACAACGGCAGCGGACTCAGCGCCGAGCGCCGCCGCGCCTGCATCTCCCGCCAGTTCCAACAGCGCGACGCTATCGGCCGCAGCTCCCGCCGCGTCGGCCGAACCGGCGGCAATCGCGCAGCCGCCGCCTGCCTCTATCACGCCATCCCCAACGCGTAGTGCGCAGCAACGTGCCACGCGCGCCCCGACCAGCCCGCGCGAGGCCTGCGGTCCGCGCACGCAGTTCTCCCTGTACCGCTGCATGAAAATGCAGTGCAGCCAGCGCCGGTGGGCATCGCATGCCCAATGTCAACGCCTGCGTATCACCGATAGCGTCGACTGACGCGCATGTCGAAGTAAGATCCGAGCTATCGGAGACGAGGAGACTGCGATGTGGAATCGACGGCGCGCATTAGGCATGCTTGCTGCGGCCGGCGCTTACGCCGTCCTTCGGCCCGCAGCTGCGCCAGCCCAGCCACGGGCTGTCCTGACCCGCCCCATCCCGTCCTCCGGCGAGGCGCTGCCGGTCGTCGGCCTTGGCAGCTGGATCACATTCAACGTCGGCGACGACCCCGTCGCGCGGGACACCTGCACGGACGTCATGCGAAATTTTGTCGAGGCGGGCGGCCGCATGATCGACTCGTCGCCAATGTACGCCTCGTCGCAGGACGTCATCGGCTACGGCCTGCGCAAGGCCGCCCTGACCGGACGCATTTTCTCCGCGGACAAGGTTTGGATCTCGTCCGGCGCACAGGGGCGGGCTCAGATCGAGCAATCGCGCCGGAAATGGCAGGTCGGCCGATTCGATCTCCTTCAGGTCCACAACCTGCTCGATTGGCAGGAGCATTTGCCGACGCTGTTCGCGATGAAGGCGGCAGGACAGCTCCGTTACGTCGGAATTACGACATCGGAGGGGCGCCGCCATCGCGACATGGAGCAGCTGATGCGGACCCAGGCGATCGATTTCGTACAGGTCACCTACAACCCGGTGGACCGCGAAGTCGAGGAGCGCATCCTGCCGCTCGCACGCGATCGCGGCATCGCGGTGATAGTGAACCGGCCATTCCGCCAAGGCGCGCTGCTCCGCGTGCTGGCGCGACAACCGTTCCCTCCCTGGTCGGCGGACATCGACTGCACGACCTGGGCGCAGTTCGTGTTGAAGTTCATCGTGTCGCACCCTGCCATTACCTGCGCGATCCCGGCGACAAGCAGCGTTGCCCACGTGCACGAGAACATGAATGCAGCGTACGGCCGTCTGCCCGACGCGGCGTTACGCCTGCACATGATCGCGGCGGTGGAGCGGGCCTGATGTCGGAATGGTGGACGTACAGGCTAACGAGTTTTCTGCTGTTCTCGCCGCGCACCTACTACCGCCTTCTCGAGCTATACAACCTTGCGATCTGGCCGGCGCAGCTCGCGGGCATGGCGATCGGCCTCGTGATCGTCGCATTGCTGATTGCGAAGCGTGGCCACCGCGAACGCATCATCGCGGGCCTGCTGGCCGCCTGCTGGCTGTGGATCGCTCTGGCATTTCATTACCAGCGCTACGCCCACATCAATTGGGCGGCGACGTGGTTCGCGGTTGCGTTCGCGTGCGAGGCGTTGCTCCTCGTGGTAGTTGGCGTTCTTACGGGACGGCTCGTCTTGCAGGGCGCAAGAGACGGCACACTTTGGATCGCAACCTCGATTGTTGCAATTTCGATCCTCGGCTATCCAATATTGGCGCCGCTCACCGGTCGTCCGTGGACGACCGTCGAGATATTTGGCGTGGCTGCAGACCCGACGGCGATCGCCAGCGTGGCGGTGCTCGCACTGGTCCGCGGCCGCATCCGATGGCTGCTGCTAGTCGTTCCGGTGCTCTGGTGCGCCGTCACGGTGGCGACGCTGTGGACGATGGACGCACCGGAGCGATGGGTCGTGCTCGCGGCGGGCCTGCTGGCGCTGTGGCCTGCGTTTCCGGGAACCCGTCGCGATGCGCCCGACGCGATGCACTGACAAACAGCGCGCGCGCCGGCGGTGCATGGCGTCGGTTGCTCCATCTGCGGTGAGTGCCGTGTCGTCAGACGTACTTGCCCGTGATGACAGGACAAGCGCCGATACGCTCGGCCCCGGCGGAAGGCCACTCAACCGGGTAGCCGGGCTTGTTGATGATCGGGACACACCCTGCCATCAGTAGCGCCATATCCGAAGGGCACCATCCAATTCCCGCAATCTTCACGCACTTTCCGTCTACGATAGGTTTCTTGATCCCGCGCGCGGAATGGCAGTTTCGGGCCGTCGCTCACCAGAGCGATCTGCCCACTCGGGTGCTAGGCTGCAAGCACCCGCTAAGCGCGTGCTTCCCCGCGCAACTATCCGAATCGCACTGGAACGCTACATCGTTGCCTTGACGGGCGCAAGGAACGTATGTGAGCGCCCTCATTCCCTGCCGGTAAGATGTTGGTCGCCTAATGCGTTGCTGGCGCTTTCGAGCAGACTGGCTTAGGCCCGCTCATGGCCGATAGCCGACGCGCGTAACTGACAGCTAACGACCAAACGACGTACTCGGCTCCCGTTCACTTCCCTTTCAGCGCGTGGCGGTAGCAGAACGGAAACAATTGAATTGGCATGTGACGTTGTCATGGGCGACGCTGCAACGATTAGCCGCGGCACCG
>JBDTXW010000301.1:0-3138 GCA_040005975.1 Betaproteobacteria bacterium
GTCGAAGCGCGGATAGCCGCCGTGGGGCCCGATCCAAGCGTCAAGCAGCGGATCGACTTCTTGCGCGAGCGTGGCTGCCGTCGCGTCAGGTGTCATCGCGTTGCCGGCGACCTGCGCGAGCGTGACCAGGGCCGCTGAATGGAGAAACGAACGTCTATGCATGAAGAGTCCCGGAAGGTGTGATCGGCGCCGTGCGGCGCTTTGGCGGCGATCTTATGAGCTTCGTCGGCATTCATCATATGAAAGGACCGGTGTTTCCGGTCATGCGAGCATGAGTATTGAACGTCCGGTCGTGCCGGTCAACCGTGGATTCCTGGCCACGTCTGCCTGCCCGCGCGGCTTCGCGGGAACCGGACTTTTCCGGCGTCTTGCCAATACCGGATCGACGGAATTTGTGTATCTTTCGCTTACCGGGCCGCTGCCTGATTATCGCGCTGCCTGCCGTGAGTTCGATCTGCCGCCACGCTGACCCTTGACGACACAGCCGACGCGCTTCGCGCATCCGATCGTTTTCCTGTTCCTGATTGTCCCCTTCGGGGCGATGGGCGGCTATCTTACCGTAGCGGTGGCGTATCAGTTGACGCAAGCGGGCGTGAGCGTGGAGGAAGTCGCTGCGCTCGTCGCGGTCAGCTATGTTCCACAGACGTGGAAATTCCTGTGGGCGCCGATTGCCGATATCACGCTGTCGCGCAAGCGCTGGTATGCGCTGGGGGCCGTGGTGAGCGCGCTCGGCATTTTCGCGACGGGGGTAGTGCAGCCAGATGCCAAATCGCTTCCGCTCCTCTACGCCGCGGTTCTGGTGTCGAACGTTGCAGCCACGTTTCTGGCCATGGCGACTGAGAGCCTGATGGTCTATAACACGCCGCCGGAGTCGAAGGGCCGCGCGAGCGGTTGGTTCCAGGCGGGGAATCTCGGCGGCAACGGCTTGGGCGGCGGCGCCGCGCTCTGGTTGGTGCAAACGCTGCCCGATCCATGGATGGCCGGTGCCGCGCTCGCGGTGGTGTGTGCGCTGTGTGCCGTGGCGTTGCGGTTCGTGCCGGAACCCCCTCCGATGCTGCGGACGGGGCATTACGGTCGGATGTTCGTTGCCGTGCTGAAGGACCTTTGGCAGGTCGCGCGATTGCGCGCGGGCATTCTGGCACTGCTTATCTGTTTTCTTCCGATCGGCTCCGGTGCGGCGTCGAACCTCTGGGCCGCGGTCGCCGATGACTGGCACGCCACGGCGGGCACCGTGGCGCTGGTGACCGGCGTGTTGAGCGGCATCGTGTCGGCGATAGGCTGTGTTGCGGGCGGATACGGCAGCGATCGCCTGGACCGGAAAACAGCCTACGCGCTGTACGGCCTGCTAATGGCGGTATGCGCGGTGGCGATGGCGCTCGCGCCGCGCACCAAGTCCATGTACGTCGTATTCACCCTCGTCTACGCCTTCATCCAGGGACTCACCTACGCAGGCTTCACGGCGGTCGTGCTGGAGGTGATCGGGCCAGGGGCGGCCGCGACGAAGTACAACGTCTTCGCCTCGCTCTCGAACATGCCTATCGCCTACATGACACTGGTCGACGGCTGGGCGCACCAACGCTGGGGCGCTGCCGGGCTGCTCAACATCGAGGCCGCGATGGGCGTGATTGGGATTATCGTGTTCGTCGCGGTCGCCATCACGATGACGCGACGGCGTTCGGCTGCATGAGTCCGACGCGCACAACGACGGTAGGTTTGCCCTCGAGCTCCACCGGCTCTTTCGGCTTCGAACGCGAGGGTTTCAAGGACCCGCCAGAAATAGAGGTCGTGATCGAGATTCCGCGGGGCAGCTTTCTCAAACGCGGATCAACTGGTCGCATCGATTTCGTCTCGCCATTGCCGTGTCCGTTCAACTATGGCTCGGTGCCGCGCTACCTGGGGCTCGAAGGGGACCTGCTGGACGCGGTCGTGCTTGGACCGCGACTTCGGGTAGGTACGCGACTGAAGATCCACGCGTGGGGAGCCATCGTCCTCGTAGACCGCGGCATGGCCGACGACAAGCTGATCTGCAGCCATGGCCCCGTAAGCGCAATCAAGCGGCAACAGATACTGTGGTTCTTCCACTTCTACGCAAGCTGCAAGGCGCTTCTGAACTTGTGGCGCCGTCGGCCCGGGCGCAATGCGTGCGACGGTTGGTGTGGGGCCGGCGAGGCGCTCGCTCGCGCGCGACCGCGAGACCGCGAGTGGCAGGGGCCGTCCGTGGAGTTTTGAGTGGTCAGCTTTACATACCGCATGGGCTTATTGCGGCCGCGATCGGCGCGCCGACCTCGTAGGGGGCAGCTCCTTCGCGGACTGGACAAGGTTTTGCGCGCGAGCTCGTCCTTACATTCGAGGTTTTGGTGTTCGCAAACGACGGGTTCCGGACAACACATTCGGTCGCCGAAACTCGTCGTGATGCGTTACTTCAGCTGACCGCGGATCTCGCCGCCCGGATTCGCCGCGCTGTGCACGTTGAAGTAGAGCTCGCCCGCCTTATACGCGCTCATCTGCTCCGCGCTGAGCTTGGCCCCGGGAGGCGCCTTGTACGTGTCGCCATCCTTGGTGAACGGGACGATGACGGGCCCGTTCTTGCCGGCGGCTCCGGTGTGGATGTGCGCAGCCGTGCCCTGGACGCCCTTGGTCGTGACGTTGCCGGACACTGCACCGTCATCGGCGATGGAGATCGTGCCATCCCCGCTGGCCGACGTCGTGACCGGCGGCACTTCGTTCGCGCCGGACAGCGCGACCTTGACGTCGGCGCCGAACGCAACGCCGCTACCGAACGCCCCGATCGCGAATATCGCCGCCGCGAGCACCGATTTATTGAACTTGGTCATTGCTTTCTCCTGAATGAGGAAGTGCGTAATCCCCAGCGGAAAGGCTCGGGGAGCCGACATGCTACTCGCGAAGCGGCATTCACGCACGGGGATTCCGCCGACGCAAAAAACGCCGTTACGCTCGCTTGCGACCTCTCCGGAGCGATACGCGATCGCGCCGTTCACCAGCACGCATTCGATGCCCACCGCAAGCGCTATCGGCTGCTCGAACGTCGCGACATCCTTGACGGTGGCGGCGTCGAACACGACGAGGTCGGCGTACGCGCCTTCGCGGATTTCGCCGCGGTCTTCGAGCTTGAAATTG
>JBDTXW010000302.1:0-3136 GCA_040005975.1 Betaproteobacteria bacterium
GGCAGGCAGACGGCCATCGCGTGCAGCACCGTCGAGCGGTGGCTGAACAGCACGCCCTTCGGATTGCCGGTCGTGCCCGACGTGTAGCACAGTCCCGCGGCGGTGTTCTCGTCGAACTCGGGCCATTCATAGTCGTCGCTCTCGACGGCGAGGAGCTCCTCGTAGCAGAGGAGCTTCAGCGACGAAGCCGGCATGTGCGCGCGGTCGGTCAGCGCGATCCAGGTCGTCACGTTCGGGCACGACGGCGCGAGTTTCTCGACCAGCGGCAGGAATGTCAGGTCAAAAAAGACCAGGCGGTCGCCGGCATGGTTGACGATGTGCGTCAGCTGATCGTGGAACAGCCGCGGATTGATCGTGTGGATTATCGCCTCGATGCCGGACACAGCGTAGTAGAGCTCGAAGTGGCGGTAGCCATTCCACGCCAGCGTCGCTACGCGCTCGCCCGGGACAACGCCAAGGCGCTGGAGCGCGTTGGCGAGCCGCCGCGCGCGGACGTGGGCATCGCGGTAGGTGTAACGATGGATCGGGCCCTCGACGGTGCGCGAGACGATCTCATTGTCGCCGTGGCAGCGGTCGGCATGCCGGATCAGCGAAGAGATCATCAGCGGCCATTGCATCATCAGACCGAGCATCGGTTTTCTCCTGTTCACTTGTCTTGCCGTCCGCGTGCTGCGGCGCAACATCGCTTCGAGCCTCCGCGCGCTTGTAAGGCGCAACCCGGCCCGTTAGCATCCATCACGAAGCGGTCCGGTCCTGCATTCATCCGCCGAGGCCGCCGCAAACTCCAGGAGGAGCCATGAACGGATGCACTCGCCCCATCGTTGCGCTGGGCTTCGCGATCGCCTGCCTTGCCGGACCCGCCGCCGCGGACACGAAGATCGCCTTCATCGATCCGCTGTCGGGCGGCGGCGCCGCCACCGGCATTCTGGCGCAGAAAACGCATCAGTTCTACATCGACGCGATCAACGCGGCGGGCGGGCTCAACGGCGAAAAGCTCGAGCTCCTGTCCTACGACAACAAGGTCAATCCGCAGGAGTCCCTTATCCAGCTCAAGCGGGCGCTCGACGAAGGCGCGCGCTATGTCGTGCAGGGCAACGGCAGCTCGGTCGCGCTGGCGATCACCGACGCGGTGCAAAAGTACAACGAACGCAATCCCGGCAAGGAAGTCGTGTTCCTGAATTACGCGGCGGTCGACCCGGCGCTGACCAACGAGAAGTGCACGTTCTGGCATTTCCGTTTCGACGCCGATGCCGATATGAAGATGGCCGCGTTGACCGACGTGATGGCGCGCGACAAGAAGGTCCAGCGCGTCTACCTGATCAATCAGGATTATTCGTTCGGCAAGGCGGTCGCGGCGGCCGCGAACAAGATGCTGGCCGAATCGCGCCCCGACATCAAGATCGTCGGCGACGAGCTGCATCCGCTGCAGAAGGTCAACGACTTTTCGCCCTATGTCGCCAAGATCAAGGCCGCCGGCGCCGACACGGTGATCACCGGCAACTGGAGCAACGACATGGTGCTGCTGATCAAGGCCGGCAAGGACGCCGGCCTCAAGGTGACCTGGGAGACCTATTACGGCGGCAGCCCGGGCGCCGTCACCGCGATCGGTGAAGCGGGCGTCGACGCCCTGAAGCAGGTGTCGGAATGGCACCGCAACGCCGCGCCGGAGCTCGATGCCACCGTGGCGGCGTTCAGCAAGCGCTATCCGGGCAAGGAGAACGAGTTCGCCTACTGGCGCGCCAAGACGATGTGGGACATGTTCGCCGCGGCTTCGAAAAAGGCCCAGTCGAACGATCCGGTCAAGGTCGCACGCGCGATGGAAGGCATGCAGATGACGACCTCGCTCGGCGCGGTCGAGATGCGCGCCGACAATCACCAGCTGCTGCAGCCGCTGTTCGTGTCCACGCTCGCCAGGAACGTCAAATACGACAGCGAAGGCTCGGGCCTCGGCTGGAAGACCGACGCCAAGGTCGAGGGCAAGGCTACCGCGCTGCCGACAACCTGCAGGATGGAACGGCCGAAGTGACCGGACCGGCGCGTCCGGCGCGATGATGCCAACCGCCGCGCCGCACGGCCCGGCGCGGCGTCCTTTGACTTGAGCGCATGCTCGAGCTCGTCACCGTCTCGCTGTTGAACGGCATCGTCTACGGACTGCTGCTGTTCATGCTCTCGTCAGGATTGACGTTGATCTTCAGCATGATGGGCGTGCTGAATTTCGCGCACGCCAGCGTGTTCATGCTGGGCGCTTATCTCTCGTTCCAGTTCGGCCGCTGGGTCGGCTTCTGGCCGGCGCTGGTCATCGCGCCGCTCCTGTGTGCGCTGGCCGGTGCGGCGATCGAGCGCTACGGACTCTCGCGGGTCCATGGGCGCGGACACGTCGCCGAAATCCTGTTCACCTTCGGACTCGCCTACCTGATCGAGGAGTTGGTGACGATGGGGTGGGGGCGGAACGCCGTGGCGAACAGCGTGCCGGCGGTCATCGACTTCCCGCTGTTCAGCGTGTTCGGCAGCACGTTCCCGGCGTACAAGGGCCTGATGATGCTGATCTCGCTCGCGATGTTCGCGTTCCTCTATCTGGCGCTCAAGAAGACGCGGATCGGGCTGGTGATCCAGGCGGCGCTGACGCACCCGCGCATGCTGAGTGCGCTCGGCCATGACGTGCCCGGCGTGTTCGTGCTCGTCTTCGCCGTCGGCAGCGGCCTGGCGGGGCTCGCCGGCGTGATCGGCGGGTTCATGCTGCTGACGCAACCCACGCTCGCGCACGCGATCGGTCCGATCGTGTTCGTCGTCGTCGTCGTCGGCGGGCTCGGCTCGCTCGCCGGCGCGCTGATCGCCTCGATGCTGATCGGCATCCTGCAGACGTTCGCGGTCGCGGTCGATTATTCGCTGCTCGACCTGTTTCGCAGCCTCGGCGTTATCGTGTCGCGCGGCTCGCCGCTCTACGAGCTGCTGGCGATCAAGCTCGCCACCGCGGCGCCTATCGTCCCGTACCTGCTGCTGGTGCTGATGCTGATCGTGCGGCCGCGAGGGCTGCTCGGGACGCGCGACGTATGATAAATGCGGTGGCAGCCGGCGGCGGAGCGTCGTTGACCGCCGCGCCGCGCCGCCGCCGCTGGGGGCTGCTGCTCGCGACGAT
>JBDTXW010000303.1:0-3121 GCA_040005975.1 Betaproteobacteria bacterium
CTGTCCGAGGAGGTGGCCGAGCGCGATGGCGCCCCGGTGCGCGTGCGGCTGCTGGGCGAAGACCTGGTGGCGTTTCGCGACACCGCCGGACGCCTCGGCCTCGTCGACGAGCATTGCCCGCACCGGCGCGCGTCGCTGGCGCTCGGACGCAACGAAGAATGCGGTCTGCGCTGCCTCTATCATGGCTGGAAGGTCGACGTCGAAGGCAACGTCGTCGACCGGCCGTCGGAGTCGCACCAAGCCGTTCTGGCGAAAAAAGTCACGCACAAGGCGTATCCGTGCCGCGAGGCCGGCGGCTTCGTCTGGGCCTGGATGGGTCCGCCGGACGAAATGCGCGATTTCGAGCCGCCGGCGTGGGCGCCCTCCTCCGGCATCCGCACCAGCATCGTCAAAATCCATGTCGGCTGCAACTGGGCGCAGGTTCTGGAAGGCGCGATCGATTCGGCGCACAGCTCGAGCCTGCATTCGACCGACATGGTGCCGGCGCAGGTCGCCAGCGCAGGCGCGACCGAGAGCGAGTGGTTGCGGCCGTCGACCGACAAAGCGCCCAAGCTCCAGGTGCAGCGCACCGATTTCGGCTTTCGCTATGTGGCGATACGCCGGCCGATGGCGAACGCGGAGACCCACGACTATCTTCGTATTACCGTGTTCGTCGCGCCGTTCACCGTCCTGATTCCGCCGAACGATCGCTACCAGCTTTCGATCCTCAACATCCCGCAGGACGACACCAGCACGATGTTCTACTTCATCGCCTGGAGCGAAGGTACAGGCATCGACCAGGATGCGTGGCGCGAGTTCTGCAGGGCCCGGGTCGGCATCGACCTCGATGCGAATTTCCACAGGATTCGCACGCGGGAAAACAATTATCTGCAGGACCGCAATGCGATGAAACAAGGCAGCCACACCGGCATCGAGGGAATACCGAACCAGGATATCGCGATGTGGGAAACGATGGGACCGATCGCCGACCGATCGCGGGAGCGGCTGGGCGCAAGCGACATCGCCATCGTGCAATTCCGCCGTATCATGGTCGACGCGGCGCGCAAGGTAGCCGGCGGCGGTCCAGCAATCGGCGCGTCGCCGCAGCACGTGCCGCACGTCAAGCTCAAGTCCTTCGAGGGCGTCGTCCCGAAAAAGACCGACTGGATGACGCTCGGCGTCGCGGCCGAGGAGCTCGAAGCGCCGCGGGTCCCGTAGTCCCCGCCCGGCGCAGGACATTCCGCGCCGTTGCACGCGCAAGCAATTGACGCCGGACAGGCCGCACGCGACACTGTCGCAAACGCCAATGCAAGTGCCATGCCGGACCGCAAGGCCGCGCGATCGCACCTCGACCAGGATGTGACCAGGAGGAAACGATGAGCAAGCCGGGAACGGGGTGGAGTGCGATCGCAGCGCTGGTGATCGCATTGTCGTTGCCGATCGCACAGGCGGCGGAGGACACGCTGCGGGTGGCCGCAGGGCAGCGCGGCAACTGGGATACGACGATCGCCGAAATCGGCCAGCGCGGAGGCATATTCAAGAAGAATGGCCTGAGCCTGGAGATTCTCTACACACAGGGCGCCGGCGAGACCCAGCAGGCGGTTATCTCGGGCAGCGTCGAGATCGGCGTCGCGCCCGGCATCATGGGCGTGCTGTCCGCGTTCTCCAAGGGTGCGCCGGTGCGCGTCATCGGCGCGGAAACGACCGGCGCGACGGATCTCTTCTGGTATGTCCCTGCGAACTCTTCGATCAAGTCGCTGAAGGACACCGAAGGCAAGACGATCGCGTACTCGACCAACGGCTCCTCGACGCACGGCATCGTCACCGCGTTCATGAAGCAGTATGACCTGAAGGCGAGGCCCACCGCGACTGGCGGCCCGGCGCCGACGCTCACGCAGGTGATGTCGAACCAGATCGACGTCGGCTGGTCGGCGCCACCGTTCGGCCTGCAGCAGCTCGACGAAGGCAAGATCCGCATCATCGCCGGCGGCAATGATGCTGCGATCTTCAAGGGGCAGACGGTGCGCCTGCTGATCACCAACGTGCAGACGCTGCAGGAGCGCAAGCCCGTCATCGAGCGTTTCATGAAGGCATATCGCGAGACGATCGACTGGCTTTATTCGGACGACCCGGCCGCGCTCAAGACCTACGCCGACTTCGTCGGGATTTCGATCGCGACGGCCAAGCGCACGCGCGACGGATTCTTCCCCAAGGCCGCCGTCGATCCCGACAAGGTCGTCGGGCTCGACCAGATCGTGCAGGACGCGGTTGCGCTGAAGTACACTGCCGCGCCGCTGACCAAGGAACAGCTTGCGGAGCTGATCCAGATTCCGCCGCGTCGCTAGGCTCGGATCCGGTGTCAGCCGTGAGCGACGGGGTCACGCCGCTGCTCGACGTCGAGCACATCAGCAAGCTCTACGAAAGCGCGACCGGCGTCATCACGGCGGTCGAGGACATCTCGTTCAGCGTCGAGTCTGGCGAGTTCGTATCGATCATCGGACCGTCGGGCTGTGGCAAGTCGACGCTGTTCAACATCATCGGCGGCCTGATCGGAGATTACGAAGGCCGCGTCGCCGTCGCCGGTGCGACCGTCTCCGGCACCCACCCTGCCCTCGGCATGGTGTTCCAGGAGGAGTCGACGTTCCCCTGGCGCACCGTCGTCGAGAACGTCGCGTTTCCGCTCGAACTGACCGGCGTCGCGCGCCGCGAGCGGCTCGAGCGCGCTGAATCCCTCGTGGCGCTGGTCGGCCTGCACGGGTTTGGTCACCGCTATCCGGCCGAATTGTCGGGCGGCATGCGGCAAAGAGTCGCGATCGCCCGCACGCTGGCATCCGAGCCGCGCATCCTGTTGATGGACGAGCCGTTTGCCGCACTCGACGAGCAGACCCGGCTGCTGCTCGGTGACAAGGTACTCCAGATCCAGCAGCAGCTCAGGCAAACGACGCTGCTGATCACGCACAACCTGACCGAAGCCGTTCAGCTATCCGACCGCGTGCTGGTCATGACCTACCGCCCGGGCCGCCTCAAGCGCATCGTTGCGATCGACCTGCCGCATCCGCGCAATTCGGAGGTCGTCGGCAGCGCGGAATTCGGCCGTTATGTCGCCGAAATCTGGCAGGACCTCCGCGAGGAGGCAGGCCGC
>JBDTXW010000304.1:0-3096 GCA_040005975.1 Betaproteobacteria bacterium
GCTCGTCCAGGAATGAAGTCTCGACGTCGATCTGCGTGAACTCCGGCTGGCGGTCCGCGCGCAGGTCCTCGTCGCGAAAGCACTTGACGATCTGGTAATAGCGATCGAAGCCGGCCATCATCAGCAGCTGCTTGAACAGCTGCGGCGACTGCGGCAGCGCATAAAACTGGCCGTGATGCAGACGTGAGGGCACGAGAAATTCGCGCGCGCCCTCCGGTGTGGACTTGTAGAGGATCGGTGTCTCGATGTCGATGAAGCCGTGCGAGTCGAGATAGCGCCGGGCACTCATCGTCGCCTTGTGCCGCAGCATCAGGTTCTTCTGCATCGCCGGCCGGCGCAGGTCGAGCACGCGATGCTCGAGGCGGACGCTTTCCGAAATATTGTCGTCGTCGAGCTGGAACGGCGGAGTCAGCGCCTGATTGAGGATGTCGATCTCGAAGGCGAGGATCTCGATCTCGCCGCTGACGAGGTTGAGGTTGATCGTGCCATCGGGACGGCCTCGCACGCGGCCGCTGACTGCGATGACGTATTCGTGACGCAGCTTCTCGGCGGTCGCGAACGTGGCAGCGCGGTCGGGATCGCACACGATCTGCACGAGCCCTTCCCGGTCGCGCAAGTCGATGAAGATGACGCCGCCGTGGTCGCGGCGGCGATGGACCCATCCGCAGACCGTCACGGTTTCGCCCAGTCGCTTGCGGTCGATACGGCCGCAATAGTCGGTGCGCTTCAAGCGGTTCTCCCAAGACGTGCGGTGTCCGGCGCGCGCGGATCACGTGGCGAAACCGTTCCGCCTTGCGCCGGCATGGCGGTCGCTGCCCTCAGGCGCGGCGCAAACACGCGCTCGCCCGCCACTGCCGGCCGGCAGTGGGGAAGTTGATCCAGTCCGGTCAATTTCGGCGATCGAGCGCGGGCGTAACCATGCCCACGGGGACGTTCGGGTGCGGCCGCGGCGCGACAACGCCCATCGAGATGATGTACTTGAGCGCCTCGTCGACCGTCATGTCGAGCTCGTGCACGCGGGACCGAGGCAGCATCAGGAAAAAGCCCGACGTCGGGTTCGGCGTCGTCGGCACATAGACGCTGACGTGCTCGCTGACGAGGTGGCCGGCCACCGCCGTGGCAGGAAGGCCGGTCTGGAACGCGATCGTCCAGCAGCCCTGATACGGGTATTCGACCAGGAGCGCCTTGCGGAACGCGTTGCCGCTGTCGGAGAGTAGCGTATCGCTGACCTGCTTGACGCTGGAATAGATCGACTTGACGACCGGGATGCGGCCCAGCACCGATTCCCAGATGGCGATCAGCCGCGCGCCGAAAAAGTTGGCGGCCACGACGCCGGTCAAGATCAGGATCGCAAACGCCAGGACTGCGCCCAGCCCCGGGATGTGGAATCCGAACAGTGCTTCGGGCCGCGCACTGGCGGGCACCAGCAGCAAGGTCTGGTCGAGCGTCGATACCAGAAGCTGCAGTACCCAGATCGTGATGCCGAGCGGAACCCAGACGAGAAGCCCTGCGATCAGGTAACGCTTCAACGCCTCGACCGATTCCTTGCGCGAGGTCACGAGCCTCCGGTCGTCGTGCCGGTCGCGGCCGGCTTGTCGGTCGCGCTGCGGGTTTCGGTCTTGCCCTGGTCGCCCGTCTTGGCGCTCGACGGCGCGGCAGGCGCGTCCGTCTTGGCGCTGGTCGCGGTGTCCGACTTGGCGTCGGCCGGCGCAGCGGCCGAGCCTTCCGCCTTGGCGTCCGCTTTCGCCGGCTCCTTCGCCGGGGGCTTGCTGCCCGAGTTCTTGAAGTCGGTGGCGTACCAGCCGCTGCCCTTGAGCTGGAAGCCCGCCGCCGACAGCTGCTTGGTCAGCGCGTCCTTGCCACATGCGGGACAGGAAACCAGCGGCGCGTCCGAGAGTCGCTGCAGCGATTCCAGATTGTGCCCGCAGGCGCTGCAGCGGTATTCGTAAATGGGCATACCGGACCTCCGGTGCGGTCGCGAAACGTCTGAAAAGAAAGGAGTAATTATAGCGCAATGTCAGGGCGGCTCGACGCCTTGCAAGCCCGCGACGCCGGCGCGCCCAAGGCGTCGCGTTCCTTGCTATCCTGTGCCGCCAGAGGAGGCACGGATGACCGGTTACTGGGTGTGGTGGATTGCCGGAGCGGCGCTGATTGCGGCCGAGTTGGTTACCGGGACGTTCTATTTGCTGGTGATCGGACTGGCACTTGCCTGTGGCGGGCTTGCGGCGTGGCTCGGCGCCGCCGTTCCGGTGCAGTGGCTGATCGCCGCAGCGCTCGGCGTCGTCGGTACGATGCTGTTGCAGCGATGGAAGCGAGGCCTGGCGGCGAGTACTCCGTTGCAAAAAGGGCTCGACATCGGGCAGATGGTGCAGGTGCAAAGCTGGGGCCCGGCCGGAACGGCGCGGGTCGCCTATCGCGGCAGCACCTGGGATGCCGAGGTTGCAACCGCGGATACACCGCATGCCAAAACCATGTATATCGCCGGCATGCGCGGGTCGGTGCTGCTGTTGTCCGATCGCCCCCAAAGTGCCTGAACGATGGAGAACATCATGCTCGGATCTTCGGCTGTAACCCTGGCGGTATTCATCGTGGCGATCATCGTCGTCATCCAGACGATCCGGATCGTGCCGCAGCAGCACGCGCTGGTCATCGAGCGTCTCGGGCGATTCCATGCGGTGCTGGCGCCCGGACTCAATTTCGTGCTGCCGTTCATCGACCGCGTCGCCTATCGCCACGACTTGCGCGAGATCCCGTTCGACGTTCCCAGCCAGATCTGCATCACCAAGGACAATACGCAGCTTCAGGTCGACGGCATTCTCTATTTTCAGGTCACCGATCCCAGGCTCGCCTCGTACGGGTCGAGCAATTTCATGGTCGCGATCACCCAGCTCGCGCAAACGACGCTGCGCAGCGTGATCGGCAAGATGGAGCTCGACCGCACGTTTGAGGAGCGCGACCACATCAACGGCCTGGTTGTTGCGGCGCTCGATCTTGCCGCCGGCAACTGGGGCGTCAAAGTGCTGCGTTACGAGATCAAGGACCTGACGCCGCCGAAGGAAATCCTGCACGCGATGCAGGCGCAGATCACCGCCGAGC
>JBDTXW010000305.1:0-3079 GCA_040005975.1 Betaproteobacteria bacterium
GCCGGCTCGCCGTCGCCGGATCGTCGTTGCGCTGCGACAGCGCGCGGGCAGCGCAGAAGCCGCCGATGCCCAAAGGGCTCACCGTCCCTTCGGCGCCGCCGGCGACCATGACGTCCGCGTCGCCGTATTCGATCAGTCGGGCGGCTTCGCCCAGGCTGTGATTGGCCGTCGAACAGGCGCTGACGGTGGCCAGATTCGGACCTTGGTAGCCGTAGTGGATCGACACCAGGCCCGCGATCATGTTGATGATCGACCCGGGCACGAAGAACGGCGATATCTTGCGCACGCCACCCTGCAGATACAAGTTGTGGGTGTCCTCGATCATCGGCAAGCCGCCGATGCCCGAGCCGATGCAGACGCCGATGCGCTCGAGGTTGCCGCCGTAGCCATCGAGGCCGGCATCGCTGACCGCCTGCATCGCAGCGACCTGGCCGTAGTGCACGAAGCGGTCGTAGCGGCGCACGTCTTTGCCCGAAAGGTATTTGGTGACGTCGAAGTCCCTGACTTCGCCGGCGATGCGCGAAGGGAAAGCGCTGGCGTCGAAGCGCGTTATCGCGACGATGCCGGACCGGCACGCAAGGATGCTTTCCCACGCCGCCGCGCCGCCGGTGCCGACCGGCGACACGATACCCAATCCGGTGACTACAACGCGGCGTCTGGACATGGGCTTATCGTCAATGAGCGGACCGGCATGCGGTCGCGTTCCGCTCGCGCGGGACGACTGCCGGACCGCCGGAGCACGACTGGATGCCGCTGCGGCCGTCCGGTGCGGGGGATGCTACTTCTTCAGGTGCGCGCCGACGTAATCGATCGCCTGCTGCACCGTAGTGATCTTCTCGGCGTCTTCGTCGGGAATTTCGGTTTCGAACTCTTCCTCCAGCGCCATCACCAACTCGACTGTATCCAGCGAATCCGCGCCCAGGTCGTCGACGAACGACGATTCATTCTTGATCTCGGCTTCGTTGACACCGAGTTGTTCTGCGACGATCTTCTTGACTCGCTGCTCTACGTTTTCCATGCCTCTCCTCCCCTGACGGGATCTGAACTTCGCAACATGCGGATTTTACCAGATCGAACGTTATTGCATATACATCCCGCCGTTGACGTGCAGCGTGGCGCCGGTAATGTAGCCGGCGCCGGCCGAGGCGAGGAAGGCAACCGCATGCGCGACGTCCTCGGGCAGTCCGAGCCTGCCCAGCGGAATTCGTTCGACGAGCGTCTCGCGCTGCGCCTCGGCCAGCGCGCGCGTCATATCGGTATCGATGAACCCGGGTGCGACGCAATTGACGGTAATGTTGCGACTGCCGACCTCCTGCGCCAGCGACTTGGTGAATCCGATCAGCGCCGCCTTCGCCGCCGAGTAATTGGTCTGGCCGGCATTGCCGCTGACGCCGACGACCGAGCCGATGTTGATGATACGGCCGTAACGCGCCTTCATCATGCCGGGAAGAACTGCTTTCGACAGGCGATAGACCGACGTGAGGTTGGTGTCGATGATCGCGTTCCAGTCATCGTCCTTCATCCGCAACAGCAGATTGTCGCGCGTGATGCCGGCATTGTTGACCAGTATCGCGACGTCGCCATAGCGTTGCTGGATTGCGCTGATCGTGCCCTCGGGTCCCGTTGCTTCGTTGACGTCCAGGCGCATGCCGGCGCCCTTGTTGCCGGCCTCGTTCAGGTAGGCGTCGATCGCTTCGGCGCCGGCCGCCGTCGTGGCCGTGCCGACGACGGTGGCGCCGTCGCGGGCGAGCGCCTGCGCGATGGCCTTACCGATGCCGCGGCTTGCGCCGGTGACTAAAGCCACGCTGCCCTCGAGCGCCATCGCTATGCTGCCGCGATCGCGGCTAGCGCCGCAGCGAGCGCGTCGCCATCGTTGGCCGCATGCACGGCAAGCTCGGGCACCGTGCGTCGGGCCAGTCCGGTGAGAACCATGCCGGGCCCGCATTCGACGATGTGCGTGACCCCGTCGGCGGCAAAGGCCCGCATCGTGTCGGCCCAGCGCACCGGGCTTGCTGCCTGGCGCGCCAGCGCATCGCGAACTGCGGCAGGGGTCGCCGCGCTCCTTGTGTCGACGTTGTGCAGAATCTGAATCGACGGCACGCCGATCTCGACCCGGGCCAGATAGTCTGCAAGCCGCTCGGCCGCCGGCTTGAGCAGCGAGCTGTGGAACGGTGCACTGACGGGCAGCAGCAGGCCGCGCTTCGCGCCGCGGGTCTTGGCGAGCGCGATCGCACGCTCGACGGCTCCGCGATGTCCGGCGATGACGATCTGCGCTGGTGCGTTGAAATTCACCGGCTCGACGATCTGGCCTTGCGCGGCCTCTGCGCAGATGGCGGCAAGGGTCTCGTCGTCCAGGCCCATCACGGCGGCCATCGCGCCGGTGCCGGCCGGCACGGCGTCCTGCATCGCCTGCGCGCGGAATCGCACCAGCGGCAGCGCAGCGGCGAATTCGAGCGCGCCGGACACGACCAGCGCCGCATATTCCCCCAGGCTGTGCCCGGCGGCGATGTCCGGGTCGGGGCCGCCCGCCGCGCGCCATGCACGATAGACGGCGACATCTGCCGTGAGCATCAGTGGCTGCGTATTGACCGTCTGATTGATCTCCTCCGGCGGGCCGTCGGCAACAAGCGTCCACAGGTCCTGCGCGAGCACTTGCCCCGCTTCGATGAACGTCTGCCGCACCAACGGATACGGGTCGTAGCCGGCCATCATCCCGACCGACTGCGACCCCTGTCCGGGAAATACCATCGCGAATTTCATCGTGGTCCCGGCCGTGGCTGGCGGTGCGGCAAGTAAGCTGGCGTCAGATCCATCGCAACAGAACCGAGCCCCAGGTAAAGCCGCCGCCGACGCCCAGAAGCATGACGTGCTGGCCAGGCCGGATACGCCCGTCGCGGACGGCCACGTCGAGCGCCAGCGGAATCGACGCGGCCGACGTATTGGCGTGTTCGCCGACGGTGGACACCATGCGCTCGAGTGGCAAGCCGAGCTTTTTCATCGTCGCTTCCATGATACGAATATTGGCCTGATGCGGAATCACCCAGTCGACAGCGCCTGGCCCGATACCGGTCGCCTCCAG
>JBDTXW010000306.1:0-3064 GCA_040005975.1 Betaproteobacteria bacterium
GACTACCGCGGGTGAGGCCTTGAGGGCCATCCGCAGCGCTTCATGGATCTCGTCTACGGCTTACCTCTGATTGCTGTACTGGCGCTGGCCTGGCTGGCTGCCCGCCATGTCATCAACAAGGCGCGGCGGCAGCGGGAGTTGTTGCGCCGACAGAGACGACGCTCGCGCAGCAAGTATCACGATACGGCGGAAACCGCCAGCTCGCGATCCGATATGCGGTCGACCGACGCCCCGGTAACGATCGCCGACAACATCCGCAAGCGTGCGAGCGCGCCCAAGGATGAAGGCAGCGCTGGCAAGCCGCCACGGCGTCGAGAGTAGCGACGTCGCTCGGCCACTTTTGACGGTGGGCGTCAGTAGGCGAGGCCACCGTGCCACGAGTTGACGCCGCGCCGACGCCCGCAAATCAGCGCGGCGCACGCGGCCGCACGGTCAAATTCCTGTTGATTCCAAGCAGATGGCGAGAGAGGTGATGCGCAGAAGGGTGCCAGAACGGGACGGCGCCGGCGAGGAGAGTTGGTCACGGAGAACGCCGCCCCGTCTGGGTGATTACTGCCAAGCAATCGACGTGCCGGGCTTGCGCTCCCGGCCGGCCAGGCGTTCGATCGCGATCAGGCCGCGCTCCTATTTGACCTGTTGACAGGCGCGTTGTCACTAATCATAATGCGAATCGTTCTCATTACTATCAGCAGATCGGGGGAATCTCCACCGTGTTCGCCACGGCAGTCATCGTCTTTCGCGAAGTGCTCGAGGCCGCGCTCATCGTGTCGATCGTCCTGGCCGCGACGCGCGGTATCGCCGGTCGTGGCCGCTGGATCGGCAGCGGAATAATCGCAGGCGTCGCGGGCGCGCTGGTCATCGCCGGCCTGACCGAAGTCATCGCCGGTGCGCTGCAAGGCATCGGTCAGGAATTGTTCAACGCGGCGATATTGATCGCGGCGGTCATCATGCTGGCCTGGCATCACCTCTGGATGGCCGTGCATGGACGCGCGCTCGCTGCGCGGCTGCGCGCGCTGAGCAATTCGGTACGCAACGGCGCGGCGACGCTGGCGGCCCTGTCGGCCGCGGTGACCTTGGCGGTGCTACGCGAAGGCGCCGAGACGGTTCTCTTCATCCAGGGTGTCGCGACCAGCGAACCGATGCGCAATGTGCTGGCCGGCCTTGCGCTCGGCGTCACCGGCGGCGCGGCGCTCGGCGCGCTGCTCTATCTCGGCTTGGTGCACGTTCCCGTTCGGCATTTCTTCCGTGTTACCGGCTGGATGATCGTGGCGCTCGCCGCAGGCCTGGCCGCGCAGGCGGCGCGTTTTCTCGAGCAGGCCAATCTTGTTCCACCGATGGTGGCCGAGCTGTGGGATACGTCGTCGATCCTGTCCGCCGCTAGCCTGCCTGGTCAGCTGCTGCATGTTCTCGTCGGCTATACGCCGACGCCTTCGGGCCTGCAGTTCGCATGCTATGTCGCCACCGCTGCAGTGCTGATCGTCGCCTCGCACTGGCGCGGCGCGATCAGCGGACGCCCGCCGCTGGCACGCGCCTCCTGACCAACCAATCGCTTTCATTCACCTGCCGGAGTCCCGATTGCGCACCTTTCTTGCCCTGTTCTGCTTCGCTGCCGCCGGCTTGGCCTTTGCCGACGATCCGACGTTTGAAATCGCGATCCGCGATCATCGGTTCGTGCCCAACGAGATCACGGTTCCCGCCGGCCAGAAGATCAAGCTGGTCGTCAAGAACGAGGATGCAACGCCCGAGGAATTCGACAGCAAGCGGCTCAACCGCGAGAAAGTCATTCCGGGCCGAAGCCAGGCGATGATCTTCATCGGTCCATTGAAACCGGGCGAATATCCATTCGTCGGAGAATTCAATGAGACCACGGCGACGGGCAAGATCATCGTGAAGTAATTGGCCTTTCGCGCGATTCGCTCGCGCGGTTCATCGTCGTCATTCTTCTAGCGCATTGCGGCGTCGCCATCGCTGCGGGGAGATGACGCGCCGGTCAGGGGGAGAGGCAACGTGTACCCAATTGCTCGAGGTGTCTTCGTCGTGCTCGGTATCGGCCTGGTGGTCGCTATCGCACCGGCGCACGCCGTCGGATCCGACACCATCTACTCGCCGCGGGTGGAGCAGGGAGAATGGGAGCTGGAGTACAAGGGCCGATACTTCTACGATCGCGACAGCGACGAGCATCGTCAATCGCAGAGCAAAATGGCGTTGGGGTACGGCCCGACGTCGTATTGGTGGACGGAGCTCTATGCCGAATACGAGCATACCCCCGGAAACGGTGGCGGCTGGTCGGCATTCGAATGGGAAAACCGTTTTCAGTTCACCGAACCGGGCCAGTACTGGATGGACGTTGGCGCGCTTGTCGAGCTCGAGCGAACGCACCCCGGCGCCGGCAAGGAGGCGCGGATCGGCCTGTTGCTGGAAAAGGACATCGGCGAGACGACACTGACGGTAAATTGGCTTCTCGGCAGGACATTCGCCGACCAGGCATCTTCGCACTGGGAACAGGAATACCGCGCACAATGGGCGTGGCGCTGTCGGCCGGAAGCCCAGCCGCTGGTCCAGTGGCAGGGTGACGAGCACAGCGCCTATGTAGGTCCTGGCATTTCGGGCAAGACCAGGATCGCAACGCAGCATGTCGGGTATCATCTGGCCTGGCTTCGCCGCATCAGCGGCGAGGTTCCGAAAAGCACCCTGCGCGTGGAATTGGAGTTCGAGTTCTAGTCAAGGTGTAAGCGTCGCTGAATCGATGCCTGTGATCGCGCGCTTCGCCCGCAACGCCATAGTTGGATTGGCCGCAGCCTGCGCGCTCGGTTGGACGGCCGCGGCGCGAGCGGATCTCTGGGGCTATGTCGACGACAGCGGCGTTGCACATTTCGCCACCACGCCGCTCGACTCGCGATATCGGCTTTTTTTCAAGGGCGGCACCACGCTCGACGCGCCTGACGCCGGCGAGCGCGCCGAGGCGATCAGCGACGAGGCGTTCCGCCGGACGGCGATCTACCAGCGCGCGGTCAATCATCCCAACCTCAAGCGCCTGCTGCCGCTGATCGAGCGTAACGCCCGC
>JBDTXW010000307.1:0-3060 GCA_040005975.1 Betaproteobacteria bacterium
CGCGGCGATCACGGACAACGTCCGCGCGCGAAGATGCTGCGTGGCGCGGGCGATGTTAGCATATGACGTCAATACGCGCCGCTTCCCCGACGGCGCGTTCGTGGCCAATTTTCCCGGTGGCTCGATGATCAAGATCAGCAGCGCGTTCGATGCCGGCGCCATCGAAGTGATAGCCTCGACTTCGTTCGACGACATCCGCCTGAACGTCCGCTCCGACTCGCATGCCGATTTTCGGCAGTGGTTCTATTTCCGCATGCAGGGCGGCGCCGGACAGGCGTGCCGCATCGTTTTCGAAAATGCCGGCAAGTGCACCTACGTCGACGGCTGGCGCGATTACCGCGCGGTTGCGTCGTACGACCATCGGCACTGGTTCCGCGTTCCGACAACGTTTGACGGCCAGCGGCTGATGATCAGCCATACGCCTGAGCGCGACTCGGTGTACTACGCCTACTTCGAGCCGTATTCCTGGGAGCGCCACCTCGATCTCGTCGGCCGCGCGGAGGCGTCGCCGCTGGCCAAGGTTCGCGATCTCGGCAGCAGTGTCGAAGGCCGCGACATGAATCTGATCAGCGTCGGCGCGCCGGGGGAAGGCAAGCGCGCCCTGTGGGTGATCGCGCGACAGCATCCGGGGGAGACCATGGCCGAGTGGTTCGTCGACGGGATGCTCGAACGCCTCCTCAACGCCAGCGATCCGGTGGCGCGGGTGCTGCTGGCACGCGCGGTCGTGCATCTCGTTCCGAACATGAATCCGGACGGCGGCGTGCGCGGCAATCTGCGCACCAATGCCGCCGGCGCCAACCTCAACCGCGAATGGCTGGCGCCGAGCGCCGAGCGCAGCCCCGAGGTCCTGCACGTTCGCGCGGCGATGGCCCAGATCGGCGTTAACGCGTTTCTCGACGTCCACGGCGACGAGGCGCTGCCATACGTGTTTGTCGACGGCGGCGAGCGCCTCCCGGGTTTTTCGCCCAAGCAGTCCGATCTGCAGAAAGCATTCGTTGCCGCGTTCAAGACCGCGAGCCCGGATTTCCAGGATTTGCACGGTTACGCTTCGGACAAGGAAACCAAGGTCAATCTGTCGCTGGCGTCGAAGTATGTCGGCCACACCTACGGCTGCCTCGCGCTCACGCTCGAGCTGCCGTTCAAGGACAACGCCAATTTTCCCGATGCCGAGACGGGATGGAGCGGTGCGCGGAGCATCGAGTTGGGAGGTGCGGTGCTGGAGCCGCTGCTGGCGGTGCTTCCCGACTTGTAGCGCCGGGGTCTTAGTGCACTAGAATTGCGCCCAAGGGGGAATCGAATGCAAACCATGCTGGTGGCAAATCCCAAGGGCGGCAGCGGCAAGACCACGCTCGCGACCAATGTCGCCGGCTGGCTCGCCGGACGAAAGCAGCGCGTCGTCCTGGCCGATTTCGATCCGCTGCGCTCGGCGACCGAATGGCTCGACCGGCGTCCGCCGCTGTTTCCGCCCATCGCCTCGTGGACACCCGACGCCAACCGCCATCAAATCAAGGAGCACAACCCGCACTGGCTGGTAATCGACACCCCGGCCGGTTTGCACGGCGAGGGCCTGCGCGACGCCATGCGCCGCGCCGATGTCCTGCTGGTGCCGGTCTCGCCGAGCGCGTTCGACATGGCGGCGACGCAACACTTCCTCGACCAGATCCGCGAATACAAGGCGGTCAAGAGAGGCGAGATCGCCGTCGCGCTGGTGGCGATGCGCGTCGACCAAAGAACGAACAGCGCCGGCGAGCTCGACGAATTCCTCAATGCTTTCGAGTTTCCGCGGGTCGCCCATTTGCGCGCGACGCAGGTCTACGTTCATTGCGCGCGCGACGGTCTGACCGTGTTCGACCTGCCGCGCTCGCGCGCCGAGCAGGACTGGGAGCAATGGCGCCCGCTGACTCGCTGGATCGCGCGCCAGAATCCGGTAAAAGCATCCTGATCCGCTTCGGGGTCGTTCGACGAAAGTCAGAGGAGGAACCATGCGTGCAAAATTCGCGGCAAGGGTGGGCGTAGCGTTGGTCGCGCTGCTCGTGGGTTTCGCGTCGCCTGCGCTGGCGCAGGAAAAGTTCGACAAGCCGGTGCGCCTCCTGGTCGGTTTCGCCGCCGGCGGAACGGCGGACATCATCGCCCGCGTGGTCGCCGACAAACTCAAGGACACGCTCGGTCAGCCGGTCATTTCGGCGTGCTGCTCGGCCGCGCGATCGGCGTCGACATGGTGCACGTCGCCTACAAGGGGTCGGCCGCGTACATCAACGAGCTGATCGGCGGCCAGGTTCCGGCCGCGGTCGACGCCATCGCCGACCTGACCGAGCTGCATCGCGCCGGCAAGATCCGCGTCCTGGCGAGCTCGGGCGCGACGCGCTCGACCGCGCTGCCGGAGGTGCCGACCTTCAACGAGCTGGGCCTGAAAAACGTCGAGGCGATCGGCTGGTTCGGCTTTTTCGCCCCGGCGAAAACACCGAAGGCGGTGGTCGATACCTTGAATCGCGGCATCAATCGTGCGCTGCAGTCGCCGGACGTGATCGACAAGCTCAGCCGTCTCGGCATGGACCCGGCGACCGGCACGCCGGCGGAATTCGCGAAGATTCTCGCTGCCGATTACGCCAAGTGGGGTCCGATCGTCAAACGCTCGCGATTCACCGCCGACTAGGGCCTAGGCACGCGCCCGCTGCCGCTCCTGCAGTGCGAGCAAGAGGCCGCTGGCGACGATGACGGTCATCCCGACGGCGGACCAATGATCGGGCAACTGGCCGAAGATGAGATAGCCGTAGCCGATCGCCCACACCATCTGCAAATAGGTGAACGGCGTCAGCAGTGATGCGGGTGCGAGCTGATAGGCGCCGATCAGCGCCCAGTGGCCCAATCCGGCGCAAAGACCCAGCAACAGCAGCAGCGCCCCGCTGCGCCAGCTGAGCTCGCTGTCGCCGAAACCCCATGGCAACGCCAGCGAAAGCAGAACTGTTCCCACCAGCGCGCTGTAGAAAAGCGTGGTGTGCGCGCCCTCGTCGAGCAGCTTGCGGGTGAGTATCTGATAGAGCGCGTTGGTGAGCGCGGTGA
>JBDTXW010000308.1:0-3055 GCA_040005975.1 Betaproteobacteria bacterium
CAGGTCGAGGCGATGACGCTGGCGCAGCGCATGATCGTGATGAACGCCGGGCGGGCCGAGCAGATCGGCACGCCGATGGAGGTCTATCAGAATCCGGCGACGGTGTTCGTCGCGGGATTCATCGGTTCACCGGCGATGAACTTCATCGACGGCAAAAGCGATGGCGAGGGACGCGTCCAGCTCGACGGAAGCGGCATGCTGGTCGTACCCAAAGCTCCGGTTGCCGGACGCAGGCTGACGATCGGCATCCGGCCCGAGCACCTGACGCCATGCAAGCCCAGCGAAGCCAATCTCGTCGGCAGCGTCGAGGTGATCGAAGCACTGGGCGCCGACACCTTGATCCACGTCTCCGTGGCCGGACGCACGGTCATCGCGCGGCTCCCCAACGGTACGCCGGCTGAAATCGGTGAGCCGATTGCGCTCGCGGCCGACCGCGACCGCATCTACCTGTTCGACGCCGAAACCGGCGCACGGTTGCCGTCCTGACGCCCCAGGCGTGAGCACCGACCCATGAGCGCCGCCGGGCCGCCCCAAGGCGCGAATCGCGCTCCCTCCGGGGGCAGCGCAGCGGCGCCAGCCGCAAGCGTGGGGGTCCACCAATCCAGCTGGGCGTTTCCGCGCTATGTCGCACATCGCGGTGCCGGTCTTCTGGTGCCGGAGAACACGCTTGCCGCGATGCGTGTCGGTCACGCGCACGGCTATCGCATGGTCGAGTTCGACGTCAAGCTCTCCGGCGACGGCGTGCCATTTCTGCTGCACGACGATACGCTCGACCGCACGACCGACGGCCGCGGCCGCGCCGACGCGCTGACGTGGGCCGAGCTCGCGAAGCTGGACGCCGGAAGCTGGCATTCCGCCGCGTACGCCGGCGAGATGCTGCCGACGCTGGCTGCAATCGCCCGCTGGACTATTGCCAACGGTGTGGCATGCAACATCGAGATCAAGCCGAGCCCCGGGCGCGAGGCAACGACGGGTGCCGCGGTTGCGCTCGACGCGCGGGCCCTCTGGCGCGGCGCGACAGGCGTGCCGCTACTGTCGTCGTTCTCGGAGGAGGCGCTGGCCGCGGCGCTGGCCGCGGCGCCGGAGCTGCCGCGGGCGATGCTGTTCGAAGAGGTCCCGGCCGACTGGCCGGAGCGGCTTGCGCGGCTGCAATGCGTCGCGCTCGACACCGATTTTCGCGAGATCGATTCCGCGCTCGTCGCCGCCGTGCACGGCGCCGGCTACAAACTGCTCTGCTACACACCCAACGATCCGGCGCAAGCGGCCGAGCTCGTGCGCTGGGGCGTCGATGGCATCATCACCGACGCGATCGACGCAATCCGCCCGGCGTAGCGCAGAAGCGGCAATCCACGGCGCGCGTGCCGCCGTGCCGGCTTACACGGCTGCTTTGGCCGTTCCGGGTCGGGCGATTTCGCGTTCGTCGATGGGCAGGTTGATGAGGCCCGCGACGACGCCCAGCGCGATCGACAGATACCAGACGATGTTGTAGCTGCCGGTGCGGTCGAACACGACGCCGCCGAGCCACGCACCGAGAAAGCTTCCGATCTGGTGGCTGAAGAAGGTAAAGCCGGAAAGCATCGCCAGATAGCGCACGCCGAACACCTGCGCAACGATGCCGTTGGTGGCAGGCACCGTCGACAGCCACAGCAGTCCCAGCGCTACCGCGAACGCGTACACCGATAAGGTTGAGATCGGCATCAGCAGGAACGCCGCGATGACGACACTGCGGCCGAAATAGATCGCCGAAAGGATGTATTTCTTGCTCATCCTCCCGCCGAGCCAACCGACGATGTAGGTACCGAATATGTTGAACAGTCCGATCAGCATCAGCGCGGTGACGCCGACATAGGCGGGCAGGCCCTTGTCGAGCAGGTACGAGGGCAGGTGCACGCCGACGAACACGACCTGGAAACCGCAGACGAAAAACCCCAGGGTCAGCAGCACGTAGCCGCGATGGCCGATCGCCTCGCGCATCGCCTCGCCGGCCGATTGCCGGAAAGTGTGTGTGCGCGCGCCGCTCCCGCGCTCGACCAGCGCCAGCGCCAGCGGCGCCATCAGCAATCCGACGCCGGCCAAGGTCAGCAGGGCGCCGTACCAGCCGACGTGGGAGAGCAGCCACTGCGTCAGCGGCAACATCGCAAACTGTCCGAACGATCCGGCCGCCGCCGAGATGCCGAGCGCCATGCTGCGCTTTTCCGGCGGGTAGCTTCGGCCGAGCACGCCCGACACGACCGAGAACGTGACCCCCGAGAGCCCGGTGCCGATCAGCACGCCCGCCGTCAGCACCATCATCAGCGGCGTCGTCGCATGCGCCATCGTCAGCAAGCCGAGCGAGTAAAGCGCCGTGCCGCCGAGCAGCACACGGCCGGAGCCGTACTTGTCGGCCAGCATGCCGGCAAATGGCTGCGTCACGCCCCAGATCAGGTTCTGCACAGCCAGCGCGAGGGCGAAGGTTTCGCGGCCCCAATGCAGGTCGGCGCTCATCGGTTGCAGGAACAGACCGAAGCCGTGGCGGATACCCATCGCCAGCGTCAGGATCATGCCGCCGCAGACCAGCACGACGGTGGGCGTACGCCAGTCGGCGGCATGCGCAGGAGATGTTGTCATCGCGTTCCTTTCAGTCGGCCGTGGCTCCTGCCCTGTCTGTCCGGATGCAGGGCTTCGACGTCGGCCAGCGTCGCGACCAGCGCATCGAGCCTGGCGCGGCCCAGCCGCTTCGCGACTTCCGCCTGCGCACGCTTCCAGCAGGGAATCGCCGATTTGAGCGCCAGCGCACCGCGCCGGGTCAGCGCGACCTCGCGCGTACGGGCGTCGCGCCCCGGCGTCACCGCCAGGAAGCCGCGCGCGACCAGCGGATCGAGATTGCGCGAAAGCGCCGTGCGATCGAGCAGCAGCGCGGCCGCGAGGTCGGAAATGTGCGCGGTGCCGTCGCGCGCAACGGTGCGCAGCAGCGAAAACTGGGTGATGCGCAGGCCCGAAGGCGTCATCGCGTCGTCGTAGAGCTGCGTCAGTGCGCGGGCGGCGCGGCGCAGCCGTCCGCAGGCGCAGGCGGGAG
>JBDTXW010000309.1:0-3022 GCA_040005975.1 Betaproteobacteria bacterium
AGAAGGATCCGCAGCGGCAGGAGATCTACCTCAAGCTGCTCGAGATCCATTCGCAGCACAACAAGCCTTCCGCGTTCGAGACCGTCGCCAGCGAGCTGTATGCGGTATCCGGCGGCCAGGGCGAGGTATGGCAGAAGGCGATGGCGCTCGGACGCCAGCTCGATCCGTCGAATCCGCTGTTCACCGAGGCCGGTGGCGCGGCGTTCGCGGCAGCGCCCGCGACAGCGGCGGCAGCCGCGGCCGCCGAAACGCCGGCCAGCGATACGCAGGTATTCTCGGTGCCGCCGGAGCTCAAGCCGGAACCGCGCATGGCGACGCCGCTCGACTTTTCGCTCGATGACGATATTTCGCTGGCGCCGAGCTCCGGCGAGGAGCCAAAGACGCCGGCAGCGATTCTCGCGGGCGCGGCGCAGGAGGTCGCGAAATCCAGCCGCGCCGCAGGCGAGTCGATGACGATGCCATCCGACAAATATGCCGGCTTCGCAGACACCGCTGCGCCCAAAGCTGGCGCAGGCAACAAGTTTGCGCCGCTCAATGACAGCGTGAGCCTGGACCCGGAATCCGTTCCGAAGTTCGATCTGGACTTCCATCTCGACGAGCCGATGCACGCAGCGGCGCCGGCGTCGCAGCCGAAGCCGACACCGGTGCCCGAGCGCGCGCTTGCCACCGCCGGCGCCCCCGCACCGCAGCTGGCGCGTCCGGCCGCGGCGATCGCGCTCGACAAGCTCGACCTCGCATTCGATCCCGACCGCTCGACCTTCGAGGATCCGACCCCGTCGGTGCTCGATGGCCAGTGGCACGATGCGGCCACCAAGCTCGATCTGGCCAAGGCCTACCAGGAGATGGGCGACGTCGAGGGTGCGCGTGAAATTCTTCAGGAAGTGCTGCACGAGGGCGACGACGAGCAGAAGACCGAAGCGAAGACGCTGCTGTCCAAACTCGCCTAGTGTCCTGACGCGCCTCGCGCGGGCCAAAAACGGCGGCAGCGCATGCCGCCGTTTTTTTTGCCGGCGCGAAGCGTTTTGCATGGCGCCCGTTGGGTGACGACAATGGCGCTTGGGTGCGTCCGATGAGAATTGCTCTCGGCCTCGAATACGACGGTGCGCCGTTTCACGGCTGGCAGACGCAGGCCGACGGGACCGGCGTCCAGGACGCGCTCGAGCGCGCCCTCTCCGCAATCGCCGACGCGCCGCTGACCGCGGTCGCGGCGGGACGTACCGATGCCGGCGTTCATGCGGCGATGCAGATCGTGCACTTCGATACCGAGGTACGCCGCGCCGAAAGCGCCTGGGTGCGCGGCGTCAACGCGTTCTTGCCTTCCTCGGTCGCGGTGCGATGGGCGCTCGACGTCCCGGCCGATTTCCACGCGCGCTTTGCCGCGACCGGGCGACACTACACTTATCTGCTGCTCGACCGGCCGGTGCGGCCTGCGCTCCTGGCCGGACGCGTCGGCTGGTACCATCGGCCGCTTGCGCTCGACTTGATGCGAGCCGGGGCCGACGCGCTGCTGGGCAGACACGACTTTTCGGCCTTTCGCGCCGCCGATTGCCAGGCAAAATCGGCAACCAGGATGCTCGACCGGCTCGATATCGCGCGCGAGGGTGACATGGTCCGCTTCGATCTGCATGCCGATGCCTTTCTGCAGCACATGGTGCGCAATATCGTCGGCGCGCTGGTCTATGTCGGCAACGGCCGTCATCCACCGCCGTGGATCGCCGAATTGCTCTCTGGCCGCGATCGCACGCGGGCCGCGCCGACGTTCGCCGCCGATGGCCTGTACCTGACCGGCGTCGACTATCCGCCGCGCTGGAACCTTCCTGCAACGCGCGCGCCGGTCCGGGCATTCGCCGCTTGATCGCGAGGAAACGCACGATGGAGCCCGCTGCGCGGACGCGCGTCAAGATCTGCGGCATTACGCGCATCGATGACGCGCTGGCGGCGGCGAACGCGGGTGCCGACGCGATCGGCCTCGTCTTCTGGGCTGGCACGCCGCGTCGCGTCGAGTTCGAGCAGGCGCGCGCGATCGCGGCCGCGCTGCCGGCATTCGTCACGATCGTCGGCTTGTTCGTCGACCCGCAGCCGGAGGCGGTGCGCGCAGCACTCGACGCCGTTGCGCTCGACGTTCTGCAGTTCCACGGCGACGAGCCGCAGGCGCTGTGCGCAGCGTTCGGGCGACGCTACATCAAGGCCGTTCCGGTGCGGCCGGAGATCGATTTGCTACAATACGCGTCGCGGTACCGCGATGCGTCCGGCATGCTGTTCGACGCTTTCGAACCCGGCGGGATGCCCGGCGGCACCGGCCGGACGTTCGACTGGAGCGCGCTCGGTTCACGGCTTGCGGCGGGACTGGGGCAACCGCTGGTTCTTTCCGGCGGGCTGACGGCCCACAACGTCGGCGCCGCGGTCCGCACCTTGCGCCCATGGGCAGTCGACGTATCGAGCGGCGTCGAGGCGAGCGGCAACGACGGCACACCGCACAAAGGCATCAAGGACCCGGCGAAGATCGCCGCGTTCATCCGAGGAGTGCGTGATGCAGATGACTGACGTACCGTACGCGCTTCCCGACGAGCGCGGCCACTTCGGGCCCTACGGCGGCGTGTTCGTCGCCGAAACGCTGATCCACGCGCTCGACGAGTTGCGCGAACAGTATGCCCGCTATCGAACCGATGCCGAGTTCGTCGCCGAATTCGACTACGAGCTCAAGCATTACGTCGGCCGGCCGAGCCCGGTCTATCACGCCAGGAGATGGTCGGAAAAGCTCGGCGGTGCGCAGCTGTATTTCAAGCGCGAGGATCTCAATCACACCGGCGCGCACAAGATCAACAATTGCATCGGGCAGGCGCTGCTGGCGCGGCGCATGGGCAAGCGGCGCATCATTGCCGAAACCGGCGCCGGACAGCACGGCGTCGCCGCCGCCACGGTGGCGGCGCGCTTCGGCATGCAGTGCGTCGTCTACATGGGGTCGGAGGACGTCAGGCGCCAGGCACAGAACGTGTTCCGCATGAAGCTGCTGGGCGCCGAG
>JBDTXW010000310.1:0-3019 GCA_040005975.1 Betaproteobacteria bacterium
CCGCCTTCCAGCGCCGACCACGGTGTGAATGCCGCCCAATCGATGTTCATTGCACGTCCTCTGAACGGCGCACAGGGCCGCCGAGCCGAGCTTAATACGTGCGAAATAGCCGGTCAACGACCATCGACGGAGCCGCACCACGCTCAATGCTGTCCGACCCACCGCGATCCACGCTCGAGTGCGTGCGTCAATGCAATTCGCCTTGCCGCGACGTCTTGCGGGCGCGGATAATTGCAAAGCGCGATTATCGAGGAGTCAAAGTTGGTCAGGATCGCCGTGCTCGACGACTGGCAGAAAATGGCGCGGCGCAGCGCCGACTGGTCGCCGCTGATCGCACGCGCCGATGTGCATTTTTTCGAGACGCCGTTCGTCGACGAGAACGACGCGGCCCGCCGCCTGCTGGATTTCGACGTCGTGCTGGCCACGCGGGAGCGAACACCTTTTCCGGCCTCGCTGGTCGCGCGATTGCCGAAGCTGCGGATGTTCGGACTCACGGGAATGCGGGCCGCGCTGATCGACACCGCGGACATGATCGGACGCGGCATCACTGTCTGCCATACCGGCGGCGGTCCGTCGGGAAGCTCGACGGCGGAGCTGGCGCTCGGATTGATGCTTGCCGCCGCGCGACGCATTCCCGCCGGCGACGCGGCCGTCCGCGACGGCCGGTTTCAGCTTGGCACCGAAGCGGGACCGCTGCTCGATGGCAAGACGATTGGCTTGATCGGACTGGGCCGGATCGGTTCGCGCATGGCGAAGTATTGCAGGGCCCTGGGAATGAATGTCCTGGCGTGGAGCCAGAATCTGACCGCCGAGGCGGCGGCTGCGGCCGGTGCCGTTCATATGCCGAAAGACGAATTGCTGTCGGCGGCCGACGTGGTCAGCCTGCACCTGGTGCTGTCGGAGCGAACGCGCGGCATCCTTGGCGCCGCCGATCTCGCCCGGATGCGGCCGGGGGCGATCCTGATCAATACGGCCCGTGCCCAGCTGGTCGACGAAGCTGCATTGATGGCGGCGATCGAATCAAGGCGATTGATCGCCGCGCTGGACGTTTTCCATCGCGAGCCGCTGCCCGCCAGTCATCCGCTTACGCGCGCGGCCAACGTCGTGCTGACGCCGCACCTGGGATACGGCGCGGTCGAGGTTTACCGTGAGTATTACCGGCACAGCGTGGAAAACGCGCTGGCCTTTCTCGACGGCAAGCCGGTCCGGGTGCTGCAAGCCGCCGGCCCGTAAGACCGGCGGCGTCATGGACGATAGGCTGATGCGCGGCGCGATCAGCGCGCGGTGCGCCGGCGCGCAACCCCCAGCATCGTGATTCCCAGCACCACCAATGCGATGCTGCCCGGCTCGGGCGCCTGGGCCGCCTGGATGACGCCGAACAGGCCATGCGCTTCTTCGCCCGGGCCCGCGGAGAAATAGATCGATTGCGTGTTGCCGGCTGAGCCGTTATTGCCGGGGATCAGACCCCACAGGCCTTCGATCTCCAGTGGAATGCTCGCCGCGTCGAGCAGTTGAGCGATGAATGTGTCGTTGCTGGGGTTGAAGACATTGATGCGGCCATCGCCGAAATTCCCGACCAGCAGATCACCGGCGAACTGGCCGAACGACGCCGGCGCCAGTGCCAACCCCCAAGGCGAGCTCAGCGTTCCCCCCGAGGCGACGCGGGCGACAAAGTTGCCCTGCAGGTCGAAGGCGTCGACAAACCCGTTGCCGGGCCCGGGCACGTCGTCGCCGTTCGCCGCGCGCAAGGCGTAGGTCACGTACAGCGTGTCGCCCAGGTTCTGGATATTGAACGGCTTGAAGCCGTCGGGAATTGTCGCGTCGGCAAATGTGCCGGTGAGGGCGGGTGCGGCAGCCGTCCCCTTGAATACGTCGATCGTGCCGGTCTTGAAATTGGCCGCATAAAGATAGGCGTCGCCGCCGATGACCGAGATGGCGGCTCCCTTATAGCTATTATTGGACGCCGGCACGAGCACCTCGGCGCTGGTGCCCAACGCGCTTCGCCACCCGGAGATGGTCCCGTCCTCGCTGACGAACAGGAAGAGGTCACTATTGAAGTTGCCGGCGGCGGCGCCCGTGTTGAAGACCTGCCCGGTTACGCTGCCATCGCCGGGGATCGTCACCTCGAGGCTCTGCTTGGTGGTGGCATTGCTGGCCGGGTCGATCGTGTACACCGTCGACAGGCTTTGGCCGTTCGACGAGACCCAGAACAGCCCAGTCGGCGAATGCGAGATTCCCCAGGCGTTGATCAGATTGGGGTCGGTGATCTGCGCCGGAATGAACGATTGGGCGTCGGTCACCAGATTGGTCACGCTGAACACAGTCGCCGCGGCCGGCAGCACCAGCGCAAGGCTCAAGCCCAGAATTGAACAAGCCTGGCAGACGACGACAGCGGGGCGGAAACGTCTGTTGATGGCGGAGTTTGCCAGCGACCGGGTCGTTTTCATTGCCCCTCCTTGGTTGGCCGGAACACAACGTAGCAAACAAGGCGAGCGCGCCGGCCATTCCCTGAACTGCGCGACGAACGAATAGAAATTAGTGCGACGCGCGGCGAGCGCCGGCGATCGAATGTAAATCCTACAAACTCGCTACCGTGAAGAGGTCTGGAGAATGGTGTTCCACGTCGAATCGGTAGGTTGCATCGCGACGGCACCGGCGTCGGTCACGCTCTCACGCAACAGTTTTGCCGTCGCAGCGGCGGGCAGCGGACGGCCGAGCAGGAAGCCTTGAACCGTCGTGCAGCCCAAGCTCAGCAGCAAATCGATCTGCGCCTGGGTCTCGACGCCTTCGGCCACTACGGCGAGCTTAAGGCTCTGCGCCATCGCGATGATGGCGCGCGTAATGGCAACATCGCCCTCGTTCTGGCCGGCGTCGCGAATGAATGACTGGTCAAGCTTCAGTTTGTCCAAAGGCAGCCGCCTCAAATACGACAGCGACGAATAGCCGGTGCCGAAATCGTCGATCGCGATCTTGACGCCCATCGCGCGCAGCGCCGTCAAGGTCCGAAACGCGGCATCCG
>JBDTXW010000311.1:0-3011 GCA_040005975.1 Betaproteobacteria bacterium
TAGACGCCGCCCCGGCCTTACTGTCTGCTAGTCATCGTCCCAGTGCCCGGCACGGAAGTGCCACCTGTCGCCGCTGCGCTCCATCACGTACGGCGTCCACACGTGGCCTTCACGACTCGGAATGTACTTGCCTTCGACCCAGACGTAGGTCTGGCCGTCGGAGGTTTCGTAGTGGCCGCGCTCGTAGACATAGCCTTCGCGCGGGGCCGGGACGACTTCGACGCGGGCGGGCGGCGGAGCGACACCGATTTCCAGGTCGATAACGCGCGCCTGAGCGGCCGTCGCGATACCTGCTGCGCCGATGGCCAGCGCCAGCGCCGAAATCAAGCTCTTCATCTTCATGGATTCTCCTTCGAGAAGTAGCCGCCGGCGGGCAACGATTCGCCCATCTATTCGGACGGCATGTCTAAATGACCAGGCGGAGGCGGGCTGGTTCCGGGCAATCGGAGGGGGGGCTGGAAAAACGAGACGATGTCCTACGCGCTGCTGCGATAACGTCTGACGCATCACCCCGACACATCGATCCAGAAGCGCCAGTGCCGCGTTGCCCAGTACGCGCCGGCATAATCGATGCCGACTCGCGGACCACGCCGGACGCGGCTCGCCGGCACCCGGATGCCGCGGTCCTCGAGCCACATACGGTTCGACCGGGTCGCATCGATCCGGTCCAACCGCTGGTCGACGTGAAGATAAGCGCTGACGCGGCCGGGGCCTGATACCGGCATTCGCTGCGCGGCGTGCTCGGTCAGGATGCCGCGGATCAGCACGCCCTCGGGATTGCCCGCACCGGCAGTGCTGAAATTGAGCAGCCAATGCATCCCGTAGATCAGATAGACGTAGGCGGTACCGCCGTCAGCGTACAACGGTTCGACCCGCGCGGTGCGGCGCCCGCCGAAGGCGTGCGAAGCCCGGTCCCTCGGCCCCTTGTACGCTTCGACTTCGGTGATCATTGCGGCGAGTTCGCGCCCGCGATGGCGGCGCACGATGAATTTGCCCAGCAGGTCGCGCGCGACGCGAAGCGTCGGGCGGTTGAAGACATCGCGATCCAACCGCTTTCGATTCTGATGTCCATCGCCGCGCATTAGTCCCGCATCGCCAGCATCGCCTTCAGCAACGCAGGATCGTCCCATGGTATGTCGACCGGGCAGTTGCTAAGCCAGCGACTGCGAGGATCGCGCAGCCATTCGCGCGGAAAGATCGCTACGCTCGGTCCCGGCGCCGAGCGCGGTGCCGCCCGCGGCGCTGGCGGCAGGCCGCGCAGCTGCCCGGCGATCGCGGCCGCCAGATCAGCGCCAACCCGCTCACCCATGTGCATATGGGTGACGATCCTGCGGTTAATTTCGAGCAGATGCGCGCGTCCATTGTCGTCGAGCACGAACTGGACGTTGCAGAATCCGCTTATCCCGAAAGCTTTGCACAGCGTTTCGGCGTGCGCCTGCGTCTCGGGAGAGTGCACGAAGCGCAGCACCGACGTCTGCCCTTTGCACGGCAGCGTTGCCACCTGCCTGTCCCAGGCGAATCCGGCGAGTGGTGTCCCCTGCCACACCGCGATGACCTGTGAATGGTAGGCGCCGGGGATGAAGGACTGCACCAGCAATTGCCGCGTTCGCCGTTCCCCGAGGTCGAGCTGATCGGGACTCAGCAGCGCCTGGCCCTGGCGGACCAGGTCGTCAGCGTCGCCGACAATGGCGACGCCTTCGCCGGCAAAGCCGAAACGGCGCTTGAGCACCAGCGGATAGCCGAGGGCCGTTGCGCAGGCGATCGCCTCGTCGATGCCATCAACCAGCGCATACGGCGGGACGCGAATGCCCAGCGCTTCGGCCGCGGGTGGCAGTAGAGTCTTGTCGATGCTGGTCTGGTAGAACGCCGGATCGCCGAGCGAAGTTCGGATCAGCGCATCGAGGCGCAAGCGAGTCGCCGAGGGCAGGTCGAGCGGCGGCTCGAGCACCAGCGCGAACAACAGCCGGATCGCCATTTCGTCACAAGGCACCAGCAGGCTGGGCGCAGAATCGTCGACGGCCTCGTTCAGCGACTGCAGCCATTCCATCGGAATCGCGTTGCCGGCAAGGACGTGCCGTTTCGCGACATACCGCGACTTGGCGGCCAGTGAATCCGCCGGGGCCAGCAACGATACTTCGCAGCCGGCCTTTGCCAGCGCGCGCGCCATCCGCGCCGGACCCAGCCATTGCGAGGCCGTCGAAACCATCAGCAGCGGCTCGCTCATCCGACGCCGTAGCCCGTCGATGGTTCGTGGCACGCCCGCATCATCGGGTCGGCAATCCGGTGTCGCGAATAACGTCCGCCCAGTGCTTGCGATCGGCCTTGATCGCGGACGCGAATTCCTCCGGCGTGCCGCCGAGTGGCTCCATGCCCATGTTGGCAAGCTGCGCGCGCATGTCCTCCGTCGCGAGAATTCGCGTCAGTTCGCCGTGCAGCCGCATCACCATTTCACGCGGCGTGCCGGGAGGCATGAGCACCCCATGCCAGGTCACCACATCGAAGCCGGGATAGCCTGATTCCGCAACCGTCGGAATGTCGGGAAATGCCGCGGCGCGATGCGGACCGGTCACGGCGAGCGCGCGCAGCTGCCCGGCGCGAATCAGTGTGGCGACCGTCGCGAGGTGGGTGAAGATCAGCGGCACCTCGCCGGCGAGCACGTCCTTGACCGCGGATGCCGTCCCTGCGTATGGAATTTGCAGCAGCTTGATTCCGGCGCGCTGGCTCAGCAGTTCCGCCGCCATGTGCGAGGTTGACCCGATCCCGCTGCTCGCATACGCCAGCGAGCCCGGCGCGCGGCGCGCTCGCTCGATAGTCTGGCCCAGCGACTTGACGTCGAGTCGCGACGTCGCGGCAACGACGATCGCGAGGCTGGCGAGCTTGATGACCGGAACGAGGGCGGCATCCTCGACGAGATCAGCGCCCTGCGTGCTCTGGACGATGGCGTTGGTGCCGTTGTTGCCCAGAAAAATGGTGTAGCCGTCGGGCGCCGCCTTCGCCGTATGTTCCAGGGC
>JBDTXW010000312.1:0-2940 GCA_040005975.1 Betaproteobacteria bacterium
TGGGCGGAATGGGCGGCGCGCAGCCGCTGGCCGCGAGCTTCGCCGGCGCGAGCTCGCTCATCGTCGAGTGCCAGCAAAGCCGCATCGACTTGCGCTTGCGCTCGCGCTACCTGGACGAACAGGCGCATGACCTGGACGATGCGCTGGCTCGCATCAAGCGCTACACCAGCGAGAAAAAGGCGGTGTCGGTCGGCCTGCTCGGAAATGCCGCGGAGATCCTGCCCGAATTGGTCCGGCGCGCCAAGCAAGGCGGCCCGCGGCCCGACCTGGTGACCGATCAGACTTCGGCGCACGACCTCGTCAACGGCTATCTGCCATCGGGATGGGGCGTCGAGCGCTGGCGCGCCGCGCAAGTGGATCCCGCGCAGCACGCAGCGCTCCGCGATGCGGCGGCGGCAAGCTGCGCCACGCACGTGCGGGCAATGCTCGACTTCCGCGCGATGGGCGTACCGACGGTCGACTACGGCAACAACATTCGCCAGGTCGCTTTTGATCACGGCGTCGCGAACGCGTTCGACTTTCCCGGATTCGTGCCCGCCTACATCCGGCCGCTCTTTTGCCAGGGCAAGGGGCCCTTCCGCTGGGTGGCATTGTCGGGCGACGCGGACGACATCGCGAAGACCGACGCGAAATTGAAGGAGCTGTTTCCGGAGGATAAGCATCTGCACCGCTGGCTGGACATGGCGGGTGAACGCATCGCGTTCCAGGGTCTGCCGGCGCGCATTTGCTGGCTCGGCCTGGGGGAGAGGAACCGCGCCGGTCTCGCGTTCAACGCGATGGTGCAAAGCGGCCAGCTGAAGGCACCGATCGTCATCGGCCGCGATCACCTCGATGCAGGATCGGTCGCCTCGCCCAACCGCGAGACCGAAGCGATGATCGACGGCAGCGACGCAGTTTCGGACTGGCCGATGCTCAATGCGCTGCTCAACACGGCCAGCGGTGCGACCTGGGTCTCGCTGCACCATGGCGGCGGCGTCGGTATGGGTTACTCCCAGCACGCCGGCGTCGTCATCGTTTGCGACGGCACCGAGGCGGCGGCCAAACGCATCGAGCGCGTGTTGTGGAACGACCCGGCCACCGGCGTGATGCGCCACGCCGACGCCGGCTACGACGACGCGATACGCTGCGCCCGCGAGCAGGGCCTCAAGCTGCCGATGCTGGAGCGTCGTTCCGAAACGTGAAGCTGGATTCCGGGAAATTGACCCTCGACGACCTGCTGGCGATCCATGCCGGCGGGCAGGCGCTCGAGATCGACGCCGCGGCTATGGCGAAGGTGCGTGCCAGTGCCGACGTCGTGCAACGCGCGGCGCGGGGACGCGAACCGATCTACGGCATAAACACCGGGTTCGGCAAACTCGCCTCGACGCAGATCAGTGAGACGGATCTGGCGAGGCTGCAGCTCAACCTCATCCGTTCGCACAGCGCCGGCGTCGGCGATCCGCTGGCGCCGCAGGTCGTACGCCTGATGCTCGCGCTCAAGGCAGCGAGCCTCGCCCGCGGCCACTCGGGCGTGCGGCCGATCGTGATCGAGACGCTGCTGGCCGCGCACAACGCGGGCCTCGTTCCGTACGTCCCCGGCCAAGGTTCGGTCGGCGCCTCGGGTGACCTGGCGCCGCTCGCGCATATGACGCTCGCGCTGCTGGGCGAAGGCGAGATGCTGGTCGATGGCAAGCGCATGCCCGCGACGCCATTGCTGCGCGAATCCGGTATTGCGCCGCTCGTGCTCGAAGCGAAGGAGGGACTGGCGCTGATCAACGGGACTCAGACGTCGACCGCGCTTGCGCTGCATGCACTGCTGACCTTCGAACCGGTGCTCGAAGCCGCGCTGGTGGTCGGCGCGCTGACGGTCGACGCCGCGCGCGGCAGCGATGGTCCGTTCGATCCGCGCATCCATGCACTGCGCGGTCAGCCCGGGCAGATCGACGTGGCGCAGTATTACCGGGCGCTCCTTGCCGGCAGCGAGATCAGGCGCTCGCACCTCGAAGGCGACGACCGCGTGCAGGACCCATACAGCCTGCGCTGCCAGCCGCAGGTCATCGGCGCGTGTCTCGATCACCTGCGCCACGCCGCGCTGGTGCTGGTGCGCGAGGCCAACGCCGTGACCGACAACCCGCTGGTGTTTGCGGCCACCGCGAGCGACAAGGAGGCCGTGATTTCCGGAGGCAACTTCCACGCCGAGCCGGTGGCGCTGGCCTGCGATGCGATGGCAGTGGCAATCGCCGAGGTCGGCGCGATCGCCGAACGACGCATCGCCATGCTGATCGATGCCGGGGTCTCGCGCCTGCCGCCGTTCCTGACTGCCGATGCGGGACTCAATAGCGGGTTCATGGTCGCGCACGTAACCGCCGCGTCGCTCGCCAGCGAGAACAAGTCGCTCGCCCATCCGGCGAGCGTCGACAGCCTGCCGACCAGCGCAAACCAGGAAGACCATGTGTCGATGGCCACCTTTGCGGCGCGCCGGCTGCAGCCGATGGTGCGCAACACCGCGCATATCATCGGCATCGAGCTCCTCGCTGCGGCGCAGGGCATCGAGTTCCTGCGCCCGCTAAAAAGCTCGCCGACGCTCGAAGCGGCGCACGCCCTGCTCCGTGCTCATTGCGCTGCGGTCCCGACCGACCGTTACTTGGCCCCCGATATCGAGCGTGCGACTGCGCTGGTAAGCGATGGCTCGCTGGGCCGCATTCTGCAAACGCTCTCCTCGCGGCCGGCGCTGTGGACTCCCGCGTGAATCGGCCGCCGACGAGCGAATCGTCGATCCGACCTTAAGACATCGCTCACGATCGGCGAAATCCGATGGCCTCGACCGACATTTTGAGCGAATTCGACCATCCGTTCTGGTCAAGCCTCGCAACCCGACATGCCCATTTCGCACAGGGAGGAGCGCTGGTAATTGTCGCGATGGCCGAACTCAGACGTTCGCAACCGCCGGTGAGTCGAGCA
>JBDTXW010000313.1:0-2931 GCA_040005975.1 Betaproteobacteria bacterium
GGGTGGATGCGATCGGGCTGGAACATCGCGTCGTCTTCGGCAAATCCTTCGAACAGGAACGGCACCATCGCGACCTTGTGCGCGCGGGCGACCTCGGCGTAGGTGGCGGCAAAGCGCTCTCCGTAAGTCGCGCCGTAGTTCGGGGGCACGCGGATGCCGACCAGCAGCACGCGCGAGCCGGCGCGCTGCGCGGCGGACGTCATCGCGTCGAGATTATCGCGCATCGCCGCGAGGCTGCCGCCGCGCAAGCCGTCGTTGCCCCCGAGCTCGATGATCGTTATCGCGGGGCGATACTGCGCCAGCAGCGCGGCGAGCCGCGCGCGTCCGCCCGCAGTGGTGTCGCCGCTGATGCTCGCGTTGACGACGCGATAACGCAGATGCCGCGCGTCGAGGCGCTGTTGCAGCAGCGTCGCCCAGCCGGCGCCGTTCGGCAGTCCGTAGCCTGCCGAGACGCTGTCACCGACGAGCAGGATCACCGGTGGCGCGCGTTGCGCCGATGCCGTCTGGGCGGCGAGCAGCGCCCAGCACGCGAGGATGGCGAGCGTGCGCAGGAACGTCGGGCCCGAATGCGGATGCACGACACATTGTAGGGCCGAGGCGCTGGCCGCGCCAAAGAACGCCTGTCGCCGGCAAGGTAGAATGCGCCGATGGCTGATTCGGTCATTCGCGCCATCGGGCTGTCGAAGCAGGTGATGAGCGGCGAAGCGCCGCTCATCATCCTGGACGATGTGAGCTTCGACATCGCTGCCGGCGAGAGCGTCGCGATCGTCGGCGCGTCGGGATCGGGCAAGACGACGCTGCTGGGCTTGCTCGCCGGGCTCGACCGGCCGACGACCGGTGAAGTGTGGCTCGGCAATACGGCACTCAACGGCATGTCCGAGGACGCGCGCGCGGCGCTGCGCCAGCGCTGGGTCGGCTTCGTCTTCCAGTCGTTCCAGTTGTTGCCTGCGCTGACCGCGCTGGAAAACGTCATGCTGCCGCTGGAGCTGGCCGGCGCGAGCGACGCCGGTGTGCGGGCGCGCGAGTGGCTCGCCCGCGTCGGGCTCGACGCCCGCATCACGCACTATCCGAAACAGTTGTCGGGTGGCGAGCAACAGCGCGTGGCGATCGCGCGCGCATTTTCCGGTGAGCCGCAGGTATTGATGGCCGACGAGCCCACGGGCAACCTCGACGGCGCGACCGGCACTGAAATCGCCGAGCTGATGTTTCGTCTGAATCGCGAACGCAGCACGACCTTGCTGCTGGTCACGCACGAAGTGACGCTCGCCGCGCGTTGCGGCCGCAGATTGTCGCTTGCCACCGGGCGCCTGGTCGCCGACGAACGCAGTCGCGGCGACGGTGGAGCAGACCGCGCATGACCACGCCCGATACCGCACGACTGGCCTGGCGGCTGCTGTCGCGCGACTGGCGCGCGGGCGAGCTGCGCGTCTTGATCGCCGCGCTGGTGCTCGCCGTGGCGAGTGTGGGCACCGTTGGATTTTTCACCGACCGCGTCAAGGGTGCGCTGACGCGCCAGGCGAATTTGCTGCTCGGCGCCGATCTCATCCTGTCCGGCGATCGGCCACTGCCCGACCTGTTCATGCGGGAGGCACGATCGCGCGGGATCGCCGCCGTGCCGGCGATCAAGTTCAACAGCATGGTACAAAGCGTCGGAGGTGCGGGCGCTGCCGTGCTGGCCGACGTCAAGGCAGTCACTGCCGGCTACCCGTTGCGCGGCGCGATCCTGCTGGCGGATCCCGCGGACTCGGGCGGCAGGATTGCGCAAGGTGTGCCGCCGCGCGGCGAGGCATGGATCGACAGCAGGCTCGCGGCGCGGCTCGGCGTACAGCAAGGCTCGAAGCTCGCCGTCGGCGAATCGACGTTGGCCGTCGGGGCGATCGTGCAGCAGGACCCGGAAGTGACCAGCGGCCTGCTCGCGCTCGGGCCGCGGCTGATGATGAACCTGGACGACGTCGCCGCAACGCGCTTGTTGCAGCCGGGCAATCGCGCTTCGTACCGGCTGCTGGTCGCGGGCGATGCCGTGAACGCCTTTCGCGACTGGGCGCAGGCGAACCTGCAGCGCGGACAGCGGCTGGAATCGATCCGCGACCTGCGGCCGGAAGTGCGTCAGACGCTCGATCGCGCCGAACAGTATCTTGGGCTCGCCGCGCTGGTCGCAGTCATGCTCGCCGCCGTCGCCGTCGCGCTGGCCGCATCGCGCTATCTGCGCCGGCACTTAGACGCCGCGGCGATGATGCGCTGTCTCGGCGCGCCGCAACGGCAAATCCTATCGCTGTTCGCGCTGCAATTCCTGGTGCTGGGCGCGGGTGCCAGCATTGTCGGCTGCATGCTGGCGTTGGGCGGCCAGCAGCTGCTGATCATCCTGCTCGGCGGCATTGTCAGCGCCGACCTGCCGGCGCCAAGTGCATGGCCCGGATTGGCGGCAGCGGCGAGCGGGCTCGCGCTGCTGTTCGGATTTGCGCTGCCGCCCTTGTTCGCGCTCTCGCGCGTGCCGCCGCTACGCGTGCTGCGGCGCGACCTTGGACTGCCGCGCGCCGGCGGATGGCTCGCGTATGCGCTGGGCGCTGCTACGATCGCGCTCCTGATCGGCTGGCAGGCGCAGGACGCGGAGGTCGGAGCGATCATGGTCATCGGCATTGGCGCGCTGCTCGCCGTCGCGGGCGCGGTCGCGTGGGCGCTGATCGTGCTCCTGCGGCTGTTGCCGCAACGCGGCTATAGCTGGCGCTATGGCCTGGCGAATCTGCGCCGCCGGCCGGTAGCATCGAGCCTGCAAATCGGCGCGCTCGGGCTCGGCCTGATGGCGCTTCTGCTGCTCACGCTGGTTCGCGGCGATCTGATGCGCAACTGGCGCGCGAGCCTGCCGGCCGATGCGCCGAATGTGTTCCTGATCAACATCCTGCCCGACCAGCTCGACGGCATGCGCGCGCTGCT
>JBDTXW010000314.1:0-2914 GCA_040005975.1 Betaproteobacteria bacterium
GTGTTGCGGATACCGCGCGCAAAGACTTCGAGCCCCGATCCGTCGGCGTTCATGCGGTTCAGATTGGCGTAGCGATCAGGATCGGGTTCGCAGATATTGCACGGCGCACCGGACGGCATATAGAGCTTCCCGTCGGGCCCGAAGGCGATGAATTTCCCGCCGTGACCGTCGCTGTCCGGGAAACGATCGCCGACCTGCACCGGCCTTGGCGGCGCATCGAGACGGTGCTCGATATCGTCGAAGCGCAGAATCCGATCGACCGCCGAGACATAGAGCGCGCCGCTGCGAAACGCGACGCCGATCGGCCGGTTCAACCCGGAAGCCACCGTCGTCACCCGTGTCGGCGTGCCCGGCCGCAGCGTCATTGCATAGACATTTCCGGCTCGCGCCGAGCCTGCAAAAAGGGTGCCGTCGGAACCGAGAGTCATCTGGCGCGGATTGTCGAGGCGCGCAACGACTTCGATCTTGAACCCAGGCGGCAGGATGATCGTGTCGAGTGCGATCGTTCCTTGTTGCGCGGCGGCCGCTGATGCGACGCAAACGAGCGCCAACGCAAGCAAATACGGCCATCGACCGGGCATGATCATCTCCTTTCGAACCGGAACGGCAAGCAGCCGAATATTGCGGCCGCCCGGCGGGACCCGCCATTGACATAGACTCACCCGGTTTCTATCCTGTTCCCTGGTCCCATCGAAAGTCGCAGTATGAATGCCCCCGCCGCTGCAACGGCCGTCAGCCCGCAACTCGTCGGGCTGCCGCTGATCCGCGCGCTCGTCGCCTTCGATACGACCAGCCGCGAGTCGAACCTGTCGCTGATCGAATGGGTCCGCGAATATCTGGCCGGATTCGGCATCGACGTTGCGCTCACGTTCGACGACGACCGGCGCAAGGCGAACCTGTTCGCGACGCTGCCGGCGCAAAACGGCAACGCGACCCTCGGCGGTATCGTGCTTTCCGGACACACCGACGTCGTTCCGGTCGACGGCCAGCCGTGGGACAGCGATCCGTTCACCGCGACGATCAAGGGCGACAGGCTATTCGGGCGCGGCGTCGCCGACATGAAGAGCTTTTCGGCGATCGGGCTCGCGTTCGTGCCGCAATTCTTGAGCCGCGGCCTCGAGCGCCCGCTGCATTTTGCGCTGTCGTACGACGAGGAGGTCGGCTGCGTCGGTGTGCGCCGCCTGCTGCAGGATATCGTAGCGCGCGGCGTCAGGCCGGCCGGCTGCATCGTCGGCGAGCCGACCGGAATGCGCCTGGTTGTCGCGCACAAGGGAAAAAAGAGCTTTCGCTGCCGCGTGCGCGGCCACGAAGTGCACTCGTCGCTTACTCCGCGCGGCGTCAATGCCGTGCAGGTCGCCTGCGAGATCGTGACCTTCCTGACGCAGATGGGACGGCGCTTCCGTGATCGAGGTAGATTCGACGCTGCCTACGACGTCCCGTATACGACCGTTCATACCGGCGTGATACGCGGCGGCACCGCTCTCAACATCGTGCCACGCGATTGCAGCTTCGATTTCGAATTCCGGCATCTGCCGTTCGACGATCCCGACGCGCTGCTGGCCGAGGTCCGGCATTTTGTCGCGACCTTGCTGCCCGAGATGCACGCGGTCTCGCCCGATACTTACATCGAGTTCGACGCCTTGTCGGTAATGCCCGGCCTCGATACGCACGGCGCTAGCGAGATCACCGAGCTGGGCCGGGCCTGCAGCGGCTCGCAGGACCTGGGCAAAGTTTCCTTTGGCACCGAAGCATCGCTCTTCCACGGCAGCGACATTGCGGCGATCATCTGCGGCCCCGGACACATCGAGCAGGCACACCAGCCGAACGAGTGGATTTCGCTCGAGCAACTCGCGCTGTGCGAGTCGTTCATGCAGCGACTCGCCGATCGCATTTGCGCGACGTGAGCGCCGCCGGCGGGACGCCGGCGCCGTTGCCTCCGGCGTCGCCACCGATCGAGGTGGCATTTCCCCACCTCGCGCGCCACGCGGCCGGCAACAGTGGCGTGAGCTACGCCTGGACCTTTGCCGCGTCACGTCCGGGCCCGCACCTGGTGCTCCAGGCGCTGACGCACGGCAACGAAGTCTGCGGCGCGATCGCGCTGGACCGGCTTCTGCGCGAAGGAATCCAGCCGGTGCGCGGCACGCTGTCGATCGTGTTCGCCAACGTCGACGCCTACGGCCGTTTCGACCGCGCGCGACCTTTCGCATCGCGCTGCGTCGACGAGGACTTCAACCGCCTGTGGACGCCGGAAATGCTCGACGGCGGGCGCGAAAGCAGCGAGCTCCGGCGTGCCCGCGAGTTGAGACCGCTGTACGAGCGCGCGGATTTCCTGCTCGACATCCACTCGATGTCCGAGCCGTGTCTCCCGCTGGCCATGGCGGGACGGCGGCGGAAGGGCATCGCACTGGCGCGTGCGGTCGGCATGCCCGAGCACATCATCGTCGATGCCGGACATGCGGCGGGCCGCCGCCTGCGCGACTACGCGTTCTTCGACGACGAGGCCGATCCGCGCGCTGCGCTGTTGATCGAATGCGGCCAGCACTGGGAAGCCGCAGCGCCCGGCGTCGCCCGCGAAGCGGCGCTGCGCTTTCTACGCCATTTCGGTGCGGCTGAGGAGGCCTGGCTTGCACGCGAGCTCGACGGCAGCCGGGACGCGCTGCAGCGCGTGATCGAAGTGACGGCCACGGCGACGATTGCCAGCGACGAATTCCGCTTCACGATCCCGGTGCACGGCCTGCAGACGATCCCCCACGCGGGAACCGTCTACGCGAGCGATGGCGGCAGGGAAATCGCAACGCCGCACGATGACTGCGTGCTGATCATGCCGACGCGGTATCCGAAGCGCGGGGAGACGGCGGTCCGGCTCGGCCGGTATGTCACGTGACGCCTGACTCGCTGCTTTAGCGCCCCGCCG
>JBDTXW010000315.1:0-2907 GCA_040005975.1 Betaproteobacteria bacterium
CCGCCGTGTCGAGCGCTCGAGTCGACGATGCCGCATTCCGCAAGGCGCATGCTTCGCCGTCGGTGCGCGCGTACGCGCGCGCGCTGGGCGTCGATCTGTCGCAGGTCAAAGGCAGCGGGCCGGGCGAGCGCATCCTGCAGGAGGATGTGCAAAACCACGTCAAACGGGTGATGAGCGGCGCATCGGTCGCGACCGCCGTGGCCGGCGCAGGCGGCGCCGCGCTCGGCTTGTTGCCCTGGCCGCAAATCGACTTCGCAAAGTTCGGCCCCGTCGAGACCAAGCCGCTATCCCGCATCAAGAAGATCGCGGGCGCCAATCTGCACCGCAACTGGGTGCTGATTCCGCACGTCACCAATCACGACGATGCCGACATTACCGAGCTCGAGGCATTTCGCGTGCAACTCAACAAGGAAAACGAAAAAGCCGGGATCAAGGTGACGCTCCTCGCCTTCCTTATCAAAGCCTGCGTCTTCGCGCTCAAGAAATTTCCCGAATTCAACGCTTCGCTCGATGGCGAGAATCTGATCGTCAAGCGGTATTACCACATCGGTTTCGCCGCCGACACGCCGAACGGCCTCGTCGTCCCGGTCATACGGGACGCCGATCAGAAGGGCGTGCTCGCCATCGCCGCCGAGATGGCCGAGCTTTCGGGCAAGGCGCGCGAAGGCAAGCTCGGTCCGGCCGACATGCAGGGCGGATGCTTTTCGATTTCCAGCCTTGGCGGGATCGGCGGGGTGTATTTCACGCCGATCATCAACGCACCCGAGGTTGCGATCCTTGGCGTGTGCCGGTCGAGCATGCGGCCGGTGTGGGACGGCAAGCAATTCGTCCCGAGGCTGATCCTGCCGCTGTCGCTTTCCTGGGACCACCGCGTGATCGACGGCGCGGCGGCCGCGCGCTTCAACAGCTTCCTCGCGGCGCTGCTGGCCGACATGCGGCGCTCGATGCTTTGAGGTCGGCATGAGACATCTGCTCGCTGTTCTGTTGCTCGCCGCACTGGCGTCCCCCTGTCGTGCCGCTGAGGAGGTCTTGAGCATTCCGACGCGGCCCGGCGTGAACCTGTGGTACCTGCTCGACCAGGACAAGGCCGCCACGCCGAAGGTCGTCGTCATCTCGTTCGTCGGCGGACTGGGCGGGATCGGACTGGAAAGGCGCGCGCAAAAGGGTCCGGTGAAATTCGGACCGACCGCCAATTTCCTTGTGCGCATCAAGGACCTGATGACCGACCCGGATGTAGCCGACGCGATTGTCGACTCGCCGTCCGATCAGCTGCCTGACGGCATGAGCGACCGGTTCCGCCTGGGGCAAGAGCACGCCACCGACATCCGCACGCTGATCGGCGCTCTCAAGCAGCGGTTTCCCGGCGCGAAGATCTTTCTTCTGGGCACGAGCCGCGGCACCATTTCGGCCGCCGCGCTGGGGGCGAGCCTCGCCGATGTCGTTCAGGGCGTCGTACTCACATCGACCGTGACCAATGCCGATCGCACGGGCAGCGCGCTGTCCGGCTTCGATTTCGGCTCGATCAAGGTGCCGGTGCTGCTCGTCCATCACCACGACGACGGTTGCCGCACCAGTCCGTATTCCGGCGCGGAACGCCTTTCGAAGAGATTCCCGCTGGTCAGCGTGAGCGGCGGCGATCCGCCGCAGAGCGAGCCGTGCGAAGCGATGTCTCAACACGGCTACCTAGGCAGCGAAGCACCGACCGCGCAGGGGATCAGGAACTGGATGCTCGGGCGCGAATTCGCGCGCGAGATCAATTGATGGCACCGTTGCTGCCGTCGCTCACACGCTGCCGCCCCGGCCCGAGGTCGCGATGAGCACGATCGAAGTCAAGGTCCCGGACATCGGTGACTTCACCGACGTACCGGTGATCGAAATCCTGGTCAAGCCCGGCGACACGGTCAAGGCCGAGGATTCGCTGGTCACGCTCGAGTCGGACAAGGCGACGATGGACGTTCCTGCGCCCGCCGCCGGCGTGGTCAAGTCGCTCGGCGTCAAGGTCGGGGACAAGGTCAGCGAGGGCGCGCTGCTGCTGACCCTCGAGACGGCAGCGGCCGAAGCGCCGCCCGCACAGCCCGCCGTGCCAGCGCCAGCGTCTGCCGCCGCAGCCAAACCGCAGCCCACGTCGCAGCCCGTACGGCAGCCCGCACCTGCGCCGACCGCCGCGGCGGGCAGCGCCGACGACTATCGTGGCGCTGTCGACATCGAGTGCCAGATGGTCGTCATCGGCGCCGGTCCCGGCGGGTACAGCGGCGCGTTCCGCGCCGCGGATCTGGGCCTGAAGACCGTGCTGATCGAGCGCTACCCGAAGCTCGGTGGCGTGTGCCTCAACGTCGGCTGCATTCCGTCCAAGGCGCTGCTGCACGCGGCGAAAGTGATCGACGAAGCCGAGGAAATGAGCCATTTCGGCGTGAGCTTTGGCAAGCCGGCGATCGATCTCGAACGGTTGCGCGGCTGGAAGGAATCGGTAATCGGCAAGCTGACCGGCGGCCTGTCCGGACTGGCCAAGCAGCGCAAGGTCAGCATCGTCACCGGCGTCGCCCGCTTCGTCGATGCGCATCACGTCGAGGTGAGCGCCGCGGACGGCAAGAAACAGGTCGTCAAGTTCGAGCACTGCATCATCGCCGCCGGATCGCAGGCGGTGAAGCTGCCGTTCATCCCCGATGACCCGCGCGTCGTCGATTCGACCGGCGCGCTTGAGCTCGGCGGCCTGCCCAAGCATATGCTGGTCATCGGCGGCGGCATCATCGGTATGGAAATGGCGCAGGTGTATTCGGCGCTCGGCGCAAAGATCACCGTCGTCGAAATGCTCGATCAGCTGATGACGGGCGCGGACCCCGACCTGGTGCGGCCATTCGCCAGGCGGATGGAAAAGCGCTACGAAAAAATCATGCTGAAGACGCGCGT
>JBDTXW010000316.1:0-2905 GCA_040005975.1 Betaproteobacteria bacterium
GCGCCGAGCAGCTGGAAAAGCTCGGGCTGCGCTATTTCTTCACGCATGCCGGGAACCGCGACATCACCCCGCGCGTCGAGCTCGGCCCGGCCGACTTCCCGCCGGTGCCGTCGTTCCAGCTCGATCGCGGGCGCCTGGAGAACATGCTGCTCCGCACCAACGCCGATCTCGGCGTGACGGTGCTCGACGGCTACCGCGTCGGATCGATCGTCCTCGACAGCAGCGGCCCGCATCGCGTGTCGTTGTCCGGACCCGGCGGAAGGCGCGAGACCACGGCGCGCTGGGTCGTGGACGCCAGCGGACGTGCGGGTCTGCTCAAGCGCCAGCTCGGGCTCGTCCGCCCAAGCACCCACGGCGCCAACGCGGCGTGGTGGCGCGTGAGCTCGCGCGTCCGGATCGACGACTGGTCAAGCGACGCGGCCTGGAAGGCCAGAGTCCCGTCGGGGCTGCGCTGGCAAAGCACGAACCACCTGATGGGGGCCGGCTATTGGGTGTGGCTGATTCCGCTCGGATCCGGAAGCACCAGCTTCGGCATCGTCGCTGACGGCGACATGCACCCGTTCCACCGCATCAACCGGTTCGAGCGCGCCGTGGACTGGCTGCGGCAGTTCGAGCCGCAGTGCGCGGCGGTGGTCGAAGCGCACGCCTCCGAGCTCGAGGACTTTCTCGCCCTGCAGCATTTCGCGCACGGCTGCTCGCGCGTCTTCTCGCCGGAGCGGTGGGCGCTGGTCGGTGAAGCGGGTGTGTTCACCGACCCGTTCTACTCGCCGGGGTCGGATTTCATCGCCATCGGCAACGACTACGTCACGGACCTGATCGTCCGCGACGCGCGCGGCGAGGAGATCGCGTCGCGGGCCGAGGCGTTCAACACGACCTACCTGCGGTTGTTCGACGCGTTCATCAGGCTGTACGACGGCCAGTACCCGATCATGGGCAACGCCCAGGTGATGACGGCGAAGGTATCGTGGGACAACGCCTGCTATTGGGCGATCACGGCGCTGCTGTTCTTTCAGCGGAGGCTGCGCCAGCCGGAGTTCGTCGCGTCGATCGAACCGCTGATGCGCCGCTTCTTCGTCCTGCACGCCCGCATGCAGCAGTTCTTCAGGGCGTGGGACCGCGCCGACCCGGGCGTGTACGCGCACGCGGCCACCAGCGTCATCGACGTGGCCTTCCTGCGCCGGCTGCAGGCCGAGCTCGGCGATGCGATCATCGACGATGAGCCGCTGCGTCGGCGGCTCGCGGCCAACTACGCGCTGCTCGAAGCGTTCGCGCGCACCTGGCAGGCGATCGCCGTCGAACAGGTCCCTGACCTTGCGCGCGTCGGGCCGACGTGGCCGAGTGGCGACCACGGCGCGATGCTCGACGTGTCGGCTCTGCAACTGCAGATGGTGGCATCGCGTAGATAGCGGCGAGTGTTTCCCCTCTAGCCCTCCCACGCGCGCACGACGATGGCCGAATCGTTGCCGCCGAAGCCCAGCGACGTCGACACGGCGCAGCGCACGATCCCCTCGCGCGTCTGGTTCGCCACGACGTCGAGGGCGCAGTCAGCGTCGGTCTCGGCATGGTTGATCGTCGGCGGAATGGCGCCGCGCGCGACCGTCAGGACCAGGACGGCGGCCTCCACTGCGCCGGCCGCTCCCAGACAGTGGCCAATCATCGATTTGAGCGAGGTGACCGGGATCCGGCTGGCACGCTCGCCGAAGACGCGGCGGAAGCCGCGCGCCTCGGCGACGTCGTTCTGCGGCGTGGCGGTCCCATGCGCGTTGATGTGATCCACGGCGTCGGGGTGAATGCCGGCGTCCCGCAGCGCCAGGCTGACGACGCCCGCCACCGGCCGGCCCTCAGGCTCGGGGGCGGTCGGATGAAACGCCTCGCACGCCAGCCCGTGGCCCGCCAGCTCCGCGTAGATGCGCGCGCCGCGGCGGCGCGCGACGTCGAGACTCTCCAGCACCAGGATGCCGGCGCCTTCACCGATGTTCATGCCCGCGCGGCTGCGATCGAAGGGCCGGCACGGCGCCGCGTCCATCAGGCGCAGCAGGTTGAACCCGCTGAAGGTCAGGCGCGAGAGTGCATCGGTTCCGCCGGCCAGCGCCGCATCCGCGCGGCCCGCGCGAATCGCTTCGACGGCGCGCCCGATCGCGATCGTGCTCGACGAGCAGGCCGCCACGACGCACGCGCGCGGTCCTTCCAGGCCGAACTGCTCTGCGACGACGTCCACCGGCGTGCTCGGAAAGTGATTCCACACGTCCGAGCGTCGCGTGCGTTTGAGGCCGGACGTGATCCAGGTCCGGTAGAACTCCTCGTTTCGCAGCAGGTCGGCGGTACCGGCGCCGAGAAAGACGCCGACGCGGGAGCGATCCACGGCGCCATCGAGCAGGCCGGCGTCGGCCAGCGCCTCGGCGGCCGCGTGCACGCCAATCCGATCGCTGCGCGACCGGCGTCGGCGCTGGAGCGGCGCGGCATCGCCGTCGAGCGCGTCCATGTCCACTTCCGCCGCGACGCGGCTGCGGTAGCCCTCGGTGTCGAAGACGGTGGTCGGGCGGATGCCGCATTCGCCCTCGAGCATGCGGCGCCAGCTCTCTTCCCGCGTCGTGCCCAGCGCGGTGACCAGCCCGATGCCGGTGATCGCGATCCGCGTGCTCACGACCGCGCCGCCATCTGCACCACAGATCCGGCCGGCGATCCGCCAGCGGCAAGGTGCGCCGTCGCGCGCGCGACCTGGCGTCCTTCGCGCACCTTGCCCGCCGCCGCGACCACCAGCGGCATGAACTGAAACGGCAGCGTCGCGCCGGCGAACGCGAGGCAGGCCGCGCGCCGCAACGGCGCAAGGTCCCGGGGGCCGCGACCAGTCAGCGCGGCGAGATACCGGCCGATCACGCCGTAGGCATCGCCGGCGACGGTGGCG
>JBDTXW010000317.1:0-2894 GCA_040005975.1 Betaproteobacteria bacterium
CTCGACCTACCTGCCGTCAACGATCACGCTTGCAATCAACGGGGAGGCCATATAGAGGGGTTAGGCGTCATGGGGATGTCCGGATTCGGCTAGTACCGGTTGTGGCGTTCCATGTTCCAAGGTTGTCGTTCGCGCGAACGGTTACTGAATCACCTCATCCGCGCGCAGCAGCAGTTCCTTCGGGATCGCAAGTCCGAGAGCCCGCGCGGTCTTGAGATTGATCACCAACTCGAATTTCGTGGGTTGTTGGACAGGAAGATCGGCAGGTTTCGCACCGCGAAGAACCCGGTCGATGTATTCGGCGTGTAGGCGCTCGTGCTCGACCTGCGATCGGGAGTAGGCGATCAGGGTGCCGGCCGCCCTCGCGAACTCGGTATCATCAGTGATGGTCGGCAAGCGTTGCGTCGTCGCGGCATCGACGATTTCGAGCCGGTGGTCCCAGACGAAGCCGCCGACTCCCACCACTAGAGCCTGAGCATGCTGCCCTTTCAGTTGTGCAATGGCACCGCCGATCTCACCCGCTGCGCTGACCTCGACGATGATTGGCGCAAGACCGAGCGACTGGCACACGTGCTCGAACTGACCGCGGGTGGCACGCCAGTACGGATGCCCAACCTCCCACAGCACGCCGATACGCTGTATTCTTGGCAGCAGCTCCTTCAGCACCGACAGATATTTGGCGGTTACCTCCGGGCTCGTCTGAGAAATCCCCGTGAGGTTTCCGCCGGGTCGAGCAAGGCTCGCGACCAGACCGAGAAGGACCGGATCGCCCGCGGAAAAAACGATGGGAATGGTGGTCGTTGCACGCTTCGCGGCAAGCGTAGCGGGGCTACCGAGGGTCACGATGATTTCAACCTTTGCACGAACCAGTTCATCGGCAAGAGCTGGCAACGCTTCGGATCGCCCGTCGTCGTACCGGCGCTCGACATGCAGGTTCTGGCCCTCCACCCATCCGAGCTTTCGCAAGGCCTCGGCTTGCCGGAGCTCCTGTGGAGCATCCCGCGTGCCAGAATCCAGGACGCCGATGCGACGGACCGCTGGCGAGGCTTGCGCGATTGCCATGTTCGGTGAGGCTACGGCGATGCCTGCCAACATGCGGCCAAACGTTCGCCGCGACATCCGCCGGCTCTTAAGTGACACTTTCACTCCGTTCGTCGTGGTGTGCAGCCCCGGTGCGCACCCATCACATGATTCTGCGTAGATTGCATTATCCCCGCCGTTCCGGAAAGTGCTCGTTCACTGCGGCCCGCTTTCGAGAAACGAGGATGACGGTTCAGGTTGCGGACGAAGCCGGTAATTTGACCCCTAACGTTCAAGCTAACCGGCGGGCCGCGCCGACGCTCGCCAAGTTGAAGTCACATGCCGGCCCGTCCGGTTGAGCGCAGGGTTAGGCCACATGAGATTCGGCGAGATAACTCACCCGCGAGACACTACCGCGCTCCGATAGCGCAATTACTGTTTCGAGATACTGCAGCTGAGCCTCAAAGTAGGTCTTGCCCTCGACTTGCTCGAGTTCCTTCCGATAAGCATTGCGCGAAGCGAGTCGTCCCATCGCATTGGCCAGCAGACTAGGTGTTCGATCAGCACTCTCAAGCAACCGGAAACCGGCAAGCTCAATAGTTCGTTCGTTGAAGCCCGCCGGGACGAACTGCGTGAAGCCATGCATCGCGCGTTGTCGGACCTCTTCGTTGGAAACGAGACCTGTGATGACACCCGCGTCAGTAAACAGGAACCTGCCGCCAGGTACCAAAATTCGTGCAACTCCGTTGAACACGGCCGCGCGGTCGCGAAGATGGAGAACCACATCTACGGAAATGACCGCGTTGAAGCTGGCGGGTTGAAATCGCAGCGGTTCGTTTGAGTCGGCAACTTGGAAGTCGATCAGGCCGCTTAGCCCGGCCGATGTGGCGCGTGCTCGTGCGGACTCGATGGCTGGTGGACTCAGATCAACGCCAGTTGCGCGGCATCCGACATGGCTGACCACAAAGGTCAATGGCCCCCCAGGGCCGCAGCCCAGATCCAGCAGGCGGCTCTGACGCGTGAGCTGCAATCGAGGAATGTCCTTCGCCAGCTCCTCCGCCGTTATCCACGAGTGTTGGCCAATGTCTTGTCCATATGCTTCCTGCCGGAGCTGTCGCATCAGGGATGAATCGAACTGCTCGTAGAACGTGTCGTACCCACTAGCTTGATCCGGATGGGTCATTGCAGCCTCATGGGGCCTAACGTTCCAGCTAACCGGCGGGCCGCGCCGATACAGACAAACGATGAGCCGCTTGCCGGCCCGTCCGGTTGAGCGCGGGGTTAGGCGTTACCGCGCGGACCCTAGACGTGGTATCCCCATTCATTGCGGCTGCAAACCTTCTAACTCCTCGATGACTACGAGATCGAAGGTGAAGACTGCTTGACGCAGCGTAATCGCCCGCCAGTTGGTGCAGAATCGGGCGTCAATCTTGTAGGAATATCGAACACCGCTATCCCGAAAGCATCTGCGTGCAAACGACCACTTCACGGGCGCGAGGCACGCGCGTTCCCCACATTCTTTCGAACTCCGAAATCACGCCCTTCATCGCCTCAGACTGTATCGCCTCGTCGATAGTCGAGAGCTCCGCATACTCATAGAAGGCAAAGTGGACTAGGGGATCCGTCTTGCTCCAACCACGCCACGCCCTGATCGGATGAAACGCTGCAACGGCCTGCGGCAAATGCTCGTCCTGGTACCACCGATCGAAGGGGACTTTGTCGCGCGGGTCAGTGATTTGGGCGCGAACTATCAGATGGGCAGTCATTGTCCCTTTCCTAACTCAGAAGAACGTACGTTGCACAGTCCTGACGCCTAACGTTTGACATGAGCGGCGTCCAGTGGGCGCAGCCCGCTGTTGGACGTCCGCTCGATG
>JBDTXW010000318.1:0-2870 GCA_040005975.1 Betaproteobacteria bacterium
CAAGTGGCAGGGCCAGTGCCCGCATTGCGGCGTGTGGAACACGCTGGTCGAGACGATTGCCGCGACGCCGTCGTCGCGCTTTCAGGCGCTGGCCGGCGCGCCGAGCGCCGTACGGACGCTGGCGACCGTCGAAACCCGCGACAACGCGCGGACCCCCACCGGCATCGAGGAATTCGATCGCGTGCTGGGCGGCGGACTGGTCTCCGGCGGCGTCGTGCTGCTGGGCGGCGATCCCGGCATCGGGAAGTCCACCTTGCTGCTGCAGGCGATGGCCGCGCTCGGCACCTCGGGCAAGCTCGGCCGGGTGCTCTATGTCACCGGAGAGGAATCGGTCGAGCAGGTCGCGCTTCGCGCGCAGCGCCTCGGGCTCGTCAACGCGACGGTCGAGCTGCTGGCCGAAGTCCAGCTGCAGGCGATCGTCGGCGCGATACGGACGCTGCAACCGGGCGTCGTGGTCATCGATTCGATCCAGACGGTCTACACCGAGGCGCTGGAATCCGCACCCGGCAGCGTCGCCCAGGTACGAGAATGCGCGGCGCAACTGACGCGCCTCGCCAAGCAGAATGCGATCACGATCATCCTGGTCGGACACGTGACCAAGGAAGGTGCCATCGCGGGACCGCGCGTGCTCGAGCACATCGTCGATACGGTGCTTTATTTCGAAGGCGATACGCATTCGAGCTTTCGCCTGGTGCGGGCGATCAAGAACCGCTTCGGCGCGGCCAACGAGCTCGGCGTTTTCGCGATGACCGAGCGCGGCTTGAAGGGCGTCGCCAATCCGTCGGCGCTGTTCCTGTCGCAGCACGCCGATCCGGTCGCTGGCAGCTGCGTGCTGGCGACGATCGAGGGTTCGCGGCCGCTGCTGGTCGAGGTGCAGGCGCTGGTCGACCCGGTGCAGGGTGGACTGGCGCGTCGCCTGGCCGTCGGTCTCGATCCGCAGCGGCTCGTCCTGCTGCTGGCGGTGCTGCATCGTCACGGCGGCGTCGAAACGGGGCTGTTCGATGTCTTTGTCAACGCGGTCGGCGGCGTGCGCATCGGCGAACCCGCAGCTGATCTCGCAGTCCTTATGGCCATATATTCATCTTTCAAAAACAAGCCATTAGGCGCTAAATCTCTTGTCTTTGGCGAAGTCGGTCTGGCCGGAGAGATCCGGCCGGTGCAGCGCGGTCAGGAGCGTTTGCGCGAAGCGGCGAAGCTCGGGTTCAGCCGCGCGCTGATTCCGGCGGCAAACAAACCGCGGCAGGCAATCGAGGGAATCGAGATCGTCGCCGTGCACCGCATAGGCGAGGCGCTGGCGCAACTCAACGGATAGGGCAGGCGCGGCTTAAGTCTTGCCGCGCTGCAGGGCCTGTAACTTGGTCACGCGCTTTGCGGCGATCATCGGCTCGGTCGCCGCCAAATAGGTCTTAAAGTGCGGCATTTCACGGTGGCGCAGGAACGCCGCCTCATCGTCATACACCTCGTAGAAGCAGACGCGATCGGGCAGCGCCGGGTCCTGCAACACGTCGAAGCGGCGGCATCCCGGCTCGTTGCTTACCGAGCCCTCGGCATCCAGGCGGGCAGCCTCGAGAAACGCCGCAAGATGGCCCGGCCGAATGTCGAATTCCACCCAGAGTGCGAAGCGCTGCATCGGTTCTCCGTTCGATCACGTGGGGTTTCAGGCCGCGGCGCTTCGTTGTGGCCAGTGCGGGGCTACGACGAATATGCGCAGCGTCTCCCGCCAGACCCCATCGCCGGCGCGGGCGAGGCCGGCGACCAATTGCGCCTGCGAGGACGTCGCGAAGTGCGCGTCGATCCCCGCCCGGCAGACTTCCGCCGATGCGACAGCGGCGGGATCGTGGATCGCCGCCGGCGCGATCCACGCCCGTCGGGGCAGCACCGTCCAGGCGCCGGCGAGCTCGGCCCACGGCGCCCCGTGGCTGCGCCAGTCGTCACTGCGACACCACCAGCCGCGCCAGTGCGCCGGGGAAATTCCGCCGATCGGCGGCGCCGGTGGGGCGGCCAGCGGGTAGAACAGCCAGCCCTGCAGGCAGGCTCGGGGGATCACGGAGTCGACGCCAGCCGGTAGCGCGGCGCGGCCGAGCGCCGTCTGCGACAGCGGCAGCTGGACCTCGAGCATGTGCTGCCATTTGCGGTCGAGGCGATCCGCCGCATTGGGACCGAACAGGCGCGAGAAGTCGGCGCCCGGCGGGCAATGCAGGTAGAACTTGTAGCCCGTTTCCAGGTGCTGCACCTTGGGCAGTCCGGGCAGCGACACGATGAAGTCGAATTCCCCGCGCACCGCCGTCGCGTCCTTGACTGGCAAGCCCGCGGCGTGCAGGCGCGCGCCGGGGAGATGCGCGAACCAGAAGCGCCATAGCGCTTCGGCATAGCGGCCAAGTTGGCGCGCGTTGGACGCCGCGAGGTGCTCGCGCAGGCGTTGCGGCGACGCGTCCAGATCGAGCAGCCAGCGGTGGCGCAGCCGCAGCGAGTCGATGCGCCACGCATCGGTCAGTGTCGCGATCGGCGCCGCATGCTCGGCGATCAGCAGCGGCGAGGCGATCAGCGCGGCCAGCGCCCGCACATCGGGATCTGCGAGCTCGTTCCAAAGCGGGTGAGCGCGCGACGTGTCACGCGCTTCGCTGGCGGGCATCGCTTGCTGCTTATGCATCGGAACCATGAGCGAAAGCGACGATTCTAACCTGCGCTAGCCAGGCGTTGGCGGCGCGCCCCTTGTCCCCGTTGACTGGCGTGGCACGAAGGCGTGCAATAGGCATGCATCAGCCGAGTCATAGAACAGGTCGGCGGTGCAGCACCGATCTCTTGTCGTTCGCCGTTTCAGCCTCAAGGAGCTTCGATCATGGCAAAAAAATCGTCGTCGAAAACAGCGC
>JBDTXW010000319.1:0-2861 GCA_040005975.1 Betaproteobacteria bacterium
ACTTCGGCGGAGCTCGATCTGCTGATCCTGCGATTGGCGAAGAGCCTTCGCATCACCTTCGTCGTCGTCACGCACGAACTGGCGAGCATCTACACGATCGCCGACCGCGTGATCATGCTCGATAAGCGCACCAGGGGCATCATCGCCGAGGGCGACCCGAAGGTGCTGCGCGACAGCAGCGACAATCCGTGGGTGCGGCGATTCTTCCGGCGCGAAGTCGCCGCTGAACCCGCGTAGCGGCGATGAGCGCGCAGGCCAACTTCTTCAAGATCGGCTTGTTCGTCATCGGCGGGACGATCGCGCTGGTCCTGCTGCTGCTGATCCTCGGCTCGGGCCAGTGGTTCCAGTCGAAGGTGACAATGGAGACCTACCTGAACGAATCGGTGCAGGGCCTCGAAGTCGGATCGAAAGTCAGGTACCGCGGCGTAGTCGTCGGCGAAGTGCGGCGCATCGGCTTCACCTACAACGCCTACGAGCAGGATCAGCCGATGCCGGTGCGGCTGCGCTACGTGATGATCGAGGCGACGATCTTGCCGCGGCTGATCGGCGGTCGTGCCGGCGGCGACATCACGCGTCCCGACTCAGCCAAGGTCGAGATTGACCGCGGCTTGCGCGTGCGCCTCGCGCCGCAAGGCATTACCGGTACCAGCTACCTTGAAATCGACTACGTCGATCCGAAGTCCAATCCGGTGCTGCCGATCACCTGGACGCCCAATAATCTGTACATACCCAGCGCGCAATCGACGTTCACCGCGTTCGTCGCCTCAGCGACCGATATCGTCGCACGACTGCAGAAACTGGACCTCGAGACCACGCTGGCCAACCTCAACAAGCTGCTGGTGACGACCAACAATCGCATCGATGCGATCGACACCGCCAAGCTATCGCAGAGTGCGATGCGCACGATGGACAAGATCGACCGCAAGCTCGACCAGCTGGCGATCGACAAGATCAGCCGCGAAGGCGTCGCACTGCTCGCCGAGCTGCGCACGACCAATCAGCGGCTGGCCGCCGTGCTCGACGATCCAGCGCTCAAGCGGCTGCCGTCCGATGCCGACGCGGCGCTGGTACAGCTGAAGAAAACGCTCGACGATCCGAACCTGGCGAAGTCGCTTGCCCACCTGCAGAGCACGCTGACGCATCTCGATCGCGTCACCGGAAGCGGCGAGGCCGACCTGAAAAAGGCGTTCGACAATCTGCGTCAGCTCACCGAAAACCTGCGCGACCTGACCGAAAACGCCAAGCGCTATCCGTCGCAGCTGCTGCTCGGTGCGCCCCCGCCGCCTGCGAAAGGCCTCCAGCCATGAACTCAGCCATTTTTCTGCCGCGCCGTCGCGCGATGGCGTCCGCGCTGGCGCTGCTCGCCGCCGCGTGCTCGCTCTCCCGCCCTTCGCCGGTCAAGTCGACCTACCTGCTCGAGCCGCCGGCACCGTCGGCGCAGAGTCCGACGCCCGGGCAGGCGACGCTCAAGGTCGAAACGATCACCGTCGCCGCGCCGTTTCGCGGCAGGACGCTGATCTATCGGGAAAGCGACCTCAAATACGAGGCCGACTTCTACGAGGAGTTTCTGGTTTCGCCGGCGACAATGCTGGGCGAGGCGATCGCAGCTTGGTTGGCCGCCACCGGCATCTACCGGGCGGTGCTGCCGCCCTCGACCTCGCTCGATGGCGACTTCGCGCTGGAAGGATTCGTCACCGAGCTCTACGCCGACCTGCGCGATACCGCGCGCCCCGCCGCGGTGTTGAAAGTGAAATTCTTTCTTACCGCCAGCGCGGCTCCGGCGGGGACCTTCGTCTGGAATGGCGAGCTGAGCTCGCGCGTCGACGTGCCTTCGCGCTCGGCCGACGCGCTGGTGCGCGGATTCAACACCGGCCTCGGCAACGTGCTCGAGCAACTCGCCGCCGTGCTGCGCAAGCTGCCGCAGAAATAGGCGGCAACACTCTCGCTTCGCTTCAGGCGAGCACACCGGTCAGGTCATGCGCGCTCGCGCCGGTGATGCGCACGCGGGCGAACGCACCGACCGCGAGCGCCGCCGCAGTGGCTATCGTTACGGTGCCGTCGATCTCCGGCGCGTCGGCGGTGCTGCGTGCCACCGCCTTCGTACCTTCGCGCGCATCGACCAGCACCGTCAGCGTGGCGCCGATCCGCTGCTTGAGGCGGCGGGCGCTGATCGCTTGCTGCGTTGCCATGAACCGCGCACGCCGCTCTTCCCGGACCGTTGCCGGTACCGGATCCGGCAGCGCATTGGCGGTCGCGCCGTCGACCGGCGAGTAGGCGAAGCAGCCGACCCGATCGAGCTCGGCCTCGCCGAGAAATTCGAGCAGCGCGTCGAATTCAGCGTCTGTTTCTCCGGGAAATCCGACGATGAACGTCGAGCGTATCGTCAGCTGCGGACAGGCGGCGCGCCAGGCGCGAATCCGCTTGAGATTGTCCTCGACATTCGCCGGCCGTTTCATCAGCTTGAGGATGCGCGGGCTTGCGTGCTGGAACGGCACGTCGAGATACGGCAACAGACCGGCGCCGCCATCGGCTGTCATCAACGCGATGACCTCGTCGACATGTGGGTACGGATAGACGTAGTGCAGCCGCACCCAGGCGCCGTATTCGGCGGCGAGTGCCGCGAGCGCCGCCGCGAGCTCGGTCATTCGCGTCTTCAGCGGGCGCCCGCGCCAGAAGCCGGTGCGATAGCGGATGTCGACGCCGTACGCGCTGGTGTCCTGCGACACGACCAGCAATTCGCGCACGCCGGCCTTCAGCAGGTTCTCCGCCTCGACCATCACCTCGCCGATCGGCCGGCTGACCAGGTCGCCGCGCAGCGAAGGAATGATGCAGAACGTGCAGCGGTGGTTGCAGCCCTCGCT
>JBDTXW010000320.1:0-2856 GCA_040005975.1 Betaproteobacteria bacterium
ATCCTGGTCAACATCTTCGGCGGCATCATGAAGTGCGACACCATCGCCAACGGCATCATCGCCGCGGCGCGCGAAGTGCAGCTCAAGGTGCCGCTGGTCGTGCGCATGAAAGGCACCAACGAGGAGCTCGGCAGGAAGATCCTCGCCGACTCCGGATTGCCGATCATCAGCGCCGACAACATGGCGATGGCGGCGGAGAAGGTCGTCGCCGCCACGAACGGAACGCGGCAACCATGAGCATCCTGGTCGACAGCAGCACCAAGGTCATCACGCAGGGCATCACCGGCAAGACCGGGCAGTTCCACACGCGCATGTGCCGCGATTATGCGAACGGGAAGAGCTGCTTCGTCGCCGGCGTGAACCCGAAAAAGGCGGGTGAGGATTTCGAAGGCATCCCGATCTACGCGACGGTGCGCGAAGCGAAGCAGGCGACCGGCGCGACGGTCAGCGTCATTTACGTGCCGCCGCCTTTCGCCGCCGCGGCCATCGACGAGGCGGTCGTCGCGGGCCTCGACCTGGTCATCTGCATTACCGAGGGCATTCCGGTGCGCGACATGATTCAAACCCGGTACCGCATGCAGGGCAGCAAGACGCTGCTGCTCGGACCCAACTGTCCGGGCGTCATCACGCCGGATGAAATCAAGATCGGCATCATGCCCGGCCATATTCACCGCAAGGGGCGGATCGGCGTCGTGTCGCGCTCGGGCACGCTGACCTACGAGGCGGTCGCGCAGGTCACCGAGCTCGGGCTGGGGCAATCATCGGCGGTCGGCATCGGCGGCGATCCGGTCAACGGATTGAAGCATCTCGACGTGCTGCGCCTGTTCAACGACGATCCCGATACCGATGCAGTCGTCATGATCGGCGAAATCGGCGGCACCGACGAGGAAGCTGCGGCGAAGTGGGTGAGGGAGAACATGAAAAAGCCGGTCGTCGGATTCATCGCCGGCGTCACCGCGCCACCGGGCAAACGCATGGGTCACGCCGGCGCGATCATCGCCGGCGGCAAGGGAACCGCGCAGGAAAAGCTCGAGGTCATGGAAGCGTGCGGCATCAAGGTCACGCGCAACCCTGCCGAGATGGGCAAACTTCTAAAGAGCGTTCTGCAAGCGTAAGGCCGGGCCCGGTCGCGACGACGCGCTTCCGCGCGGCGGGGACCCGCTGCGATGGTGGCGGCCGTCGAGACCAACATCTGGCAGGAGAGAAAAAAGCATGGCCGATCTGTTCACACCGCAATTCCTGATGTCAGTGCTCGAAATCATCCTGATCAACATCCTGTTGTCGGGCGACAATGCGGTCGTCATTGCGCTCGCCTGCCGCAATCTCCCCGACAAGCTGCGGCGCAAGGGCATCCTGTGGGGGGTGCTCGGCGCCATCGTCCTGCGCATCGTGCTGACCTTTTTCGCGATGAGCCTCCTCGCCTATCCGTGGATCAAACTCGTCGGTGCCGTGCTTTTGATATGGATCGGCATCAAGCTCATCGCCGGCGAAGAGCCCGCCGAACACGAAGTCAAGGCGAGCGACCGGCTGTTTAGCGCGATCTGGACGATACTCATCGCCGACCTGGTGATGAGCCTCGACAACGTCATGGCGGTCACCGCTGCGGCCAAGGGCGACCTGCCGCTGATCGTGTTCGGGCTGGTGATCAGCATTCCACTGGTCATCTTCGGCAGCCAGATCATCATGCGCCTGATCGAGCGCATCCCGCTGCTGGTACCTGCCGGCGGAGGGCTGCTCGGCTACATCGCCGGCGACCTGGCGACCGACGATCCAGTGGTCGCGCCGTGGATCGATCTGCATGTCCCAGCGGTGGACTGGCTCGCTCCGATCGTCGGTGTCGCCGTCGTCGTCATTCCCGGGCTGTGGCTGGCGCGTGGGCGCCGGCCTGCCGCCTAGGTGGAGCCAGGTATGCCCAGCGCCCTTCGTTGTCTCGCCTTGCAGCGCGCCGCAGCGTAAACTCGCCGCCGATGAGCATCGCCATGTATTTGCGCCTGCGGCGCACTCTGACGCACCTCTTTTCGACAGCGGCCTGATGGCTTCCAAAACGCCGCTCGACGTTGCCAGCCTGTCGCATCCGGGAATGGTGCGTCCGCACAACGAGGACACCGTGTTCGTCGACGGCGAAGCCGGGCTCGCGGTGCTCGCCGACGGCATGGGCGGCTACAGCGCGGGCGAGGTTGCCAGCGGCATCGCGGTCAACGTCATCAGCAACGGCATGCTGCAGGAGCTTCGTTCCGGACGCCAGCTTTCCAAGGTCGACGTCGGCAGCGGGCTGACGCACGCGGGCCTGCTGCTGCAGCAGCAGATCGCGCTGGCCAACAAGAGCATCTACGAGGCCGCGCAGAACCGCGCCGAATGCGCCGGCATGGGAACGACGCTGGTGGCGACGGTGTTTTTCCAGAACCGGGTCAGCATCGGACATATCGGCGATTCGCGCTGCTATCGCCTGCGCGCCGGCAAGTTCGAGCAACTGACCCACGATCACTCGCTGCTCCAGGAGCAGATCGACAGCGGCATGCTGACGCCGGAGCAGGCCAAATACTCGCTGAACAAGAACCTGGTCACGCGGGCGCTGGGCATCGAGGCGGTCGTGCCGCCGGACATCGCCGAGTACCGCGCCGAACCGGAAGACATCTACGTGCTGTGCTCCGACGGGCTGACCGACATGGTCGATGCCGACGCCGTGCAGGAGATCGTCGCGGCCAAGCGCATCGATCTGGCCGAAGCGGCGGCGGAACTGATCGACGTCGCCAACCAGAATGGCGGGCGCGACAACATTTCCGTCGTGCTGGTCCGCGTACCGGAGGGATTTCTGCCCAGCGGCGGCTGGCTGCAGCGCTGGGCCGCGAAAAAGCC
>JBDTXW010000321.1:0-2850 GCA_040005975.1 Betaproteobacteria bacterium
CCCCATTCCAGCACGTCGAGCCACCACGGATTGTCGGCGAAATGCACGCCGACGTGGTTGGGGACGAAATCGAGAATCAGGCCGAGATCGTGCGCTTTCAGCGCCAGGCTCAAGCGTTCGAAGCCGGCGTCGCCGCCGAGCTCGGGGTTGAGCTGGGTGTGATCGACGATGTCATAGCCATGGGTGCTGCCCTTGCGCGCCTTCATGAAGGGCGAGGCGTAGAGGTGGCTGATGCCGAGCGCCTTCAGATAGGGCACGACAGCCGCAGCGGCGTCGAAGTCGAAATCCGCCGTGAGTTGCAGGCGGTAGGTCGCAATCGGGATCGCCGGAGGCATTGTTTTATCCGATGCGCCAGAACACCGACCACGGCGGGACGCTCTCGCTCAACTCGCTGCCCCAGATCGGAGTTCCCCCGATTGCAGTCGACGCCGGGATGACGTCGCGATCGGACAGGTTGGCGAGGAGCCGCAGCGTGGTGCCGTCGCCCATGCGCCAGTTCGCTCTCAGCAGGCCGTTGTCCGCCACCTGCGCCTCGCCGAAAACCGCGCCCGCAAGCCGGCGAACGATCTCTCGCCGGCGTATCGCGAGCAGCTCGCGCACCAGCGCCAGCCGTTTTCGTCCCGGCTCGGTGTCGCGTGCGTCCCAATCCAGCACCGCGGATTGAAAGCTCGATGGCTCCAGCGGATCGGGAATCTCGTCAGCATATTTCGCGTAAGCCCCGGCGAACTCCTTGCGCCGGCCGTTACGCACGGCGTCGGCGAGATCGCCCTGGAAATCGCAGAAGAACGGGAACGGGGCTTTCGAGCCCCATTCCTCGCCCATGAAGAGCATCGGGATCATCGGCGCCAGCAAGGTGATCGCAAGGGCGGCTTCGATCGCGTCGGCCCTCACATTGCTTTCGAGCCGGTCGCCGAGCGCGCGGTTGCCGATCTGGTCGTGATTCTGCAGGAAATTGACGAAGGCGGTGGGACCAAGGTTGCCGCTGGGCTCGCCGCGCAATTGCCCGCCGCGATGTGCCGAGGCTTCGCCTTGATAGACAAAGCCCGACCCAAGCGAGCGTGCGATAGCATTGAGCGGTGCGCGACGATAATCGCTGTAATAGCCGTGGCTTTCCCCCGTCAGCAGCACGTGCCAGGCGTGATGATAATCGTCGTTCCACTGCGCCCGGTACTTGCCGCGCGGCGGATCTTCGCCTGCGTCGAGCAGGCTTGCAGCATTGTCGTCGTTTTCGAGCACCAGATGGATGTGCCGTCCGGTCTCTGCAGCGAGATCGCCGGCTACCCGGCTGAGATCGTGCAGCATCGAGATTTTGCCGGGCTCGGAAATGGCGTGCACCGCATCGAGCCGCAGCCCGTCGAAGCGGTATTCGCGCAACCAATACAGCGCGCTCTCGATGGCGAAAGCACGCACCTGCGGCACGCGATAGTCGATCGCGCTGCCCCAGGGGGTCTGCGCCTCCGTAAAGAAAGTTGGCGCATAGCGGCCGAGGTAATTTCCTTCGGGGCCGAAGTGATTATAGACCACGTCGACAAAGACCATGATCCCGCGCAGATGGGCTTCGTCGATCAGCGCCTTGAGGTCGTCGGGGCGTCCGTAGGCGCTGTCGGGCGCGTACCACAGCACGCCATCATAGCCCCAATTGCGCGATCCCGCGAAATCCGCAAGCGGCATCAGTTCAAGGGCGGTGATGCCGGTCGCGGCGAGATGATCGAGTTTGCCGATCATGGCGCGGTAGGTGCCTTCCGGCGTGAAGCTGCCGACATGGGTCTCGATCAGGACGGCTTCGTGCCATGGGCGTCCACGCCATTCAGAGGCGCGCCATTGGTAGGTGCCGTGATCGATCACCTCGCTCGGGTCGGAAACGTCGTCCGGCTGAAAGGCCGACGCCGGATCGGGGACATCGATTTTTTCGTCGATGCGGAATTTGTAGCGCGCGCCGGCCCTGACGCCGGCGACATCGGCGGAAAACCAGCCGTCTTTGCCGCGCGAAAGCGGATGAGCCTTGTCCAGCACGACATCGACGCATTTGGCCGCCGGCGCCCACAGGCGAAACGAGGCGCCGTCCGGCGTCAGCGTTGCTCCGAAATGCCGCGCATTCATGCCGAACCCGCAAACGCCAGGACCGAGCGGGGAGGCGCCTTGGCATCAGCACCCGAGACGAAGTCCACCAGCGTTTGCTTGCCTTCCGCAGTATTCAGCGCTTGCTGCCAGTTCTTGTATTCCGGCATCTTCGGCAGCGTGAACGCGATCTCTTCGGGGGCAGCGTTGAGCACGATGAAAATCGGCGGCTGGCCACGTTCGAGCGGACCCAGCACATAAGCCAGAAACCGGCCTTCCGGAAAATTCCAGTCCTGCTCCTTCATCTCTTCGGCCGCGGGCGTTAGCCACAACACGCCGTAAGAGCCATCGGCGCGGCGCCCATCAAGCCAGCTACGCGCGCGGATCTGCGAAAACCGCCCCCGCAGCGCGGTCATGTGGCCGATGAAATCGGTAAGGTCGTCGCCCTCGCGGCTGAGGCCGTCCCAGTTGACCCAGCCTATTTCGTTATCCTGGCAATAGGCGTTGTTGTTGCCGTTCTGCGAATTGCCGACCTCATCGCCGGCCAGAATCAGCGGCAGGCCCTGCGCCAACAGCAGGCACGCCAGCTGGTTCTTGCGAAGCTGGCGGCGCAACGCGATGATCTTCGGATCGTCGGTCGGCCCTTCATGGCCGCAATTGGTGCTGTGGTTCTCGTTTGAGCCGTCGCGATTGTCCTCGCCATTGGCCTCGTTGTGCTTTTCGTTGTAGCTGAACAGATCGGCCAGCGTGAAGCCGTCATGGACGGTGATGTGATTGACGCTGGCGCGTGGC
>JBDTXW010000322.1:0-2844 GCA_040005975.1 Betaproteobacteria bacterium
CGACCGCGTAGTTGTTGTGCTCCTCGATACCGGTCGCGATGGCGAAGATGTTCGGGTCGAATACGATGTCTTCCGGCGGAAAATCGGCCTGCCGCGTCAACAGCTCGTACGCCCGCCGGCAGATGTCGACCTTGCGCTCGAACGTGTCGGCCTGCCCTTTTTCGTCGAAGGCCATCACGATTGCCGCGGCGCCGTAGCGCCGCACCAGCTTCGCCTGGCGCAGGAATTCGGCCTCGCCCTCCTTCATCGAGATCGAGTTGACGACCGGTTTCCCTTGCACGCACTTGAGCCCGGCCTCGATCACCGACCACTTCGACGAATCGACCATCACGGGAACTCGCGCGATGTCGGGCTCGCCGGCGATCAGGTTCAGGAACCTGACCATCGCCGCGCGCGAGTCGAGCATCGCCTCGTCCATGTTGACGTCGATCATCTGCGCGCCGCTCTGGACCTGTTGCCTGGCCACCTCGACCGCACCCGCGTAGTCGCCGGCAAGAATCAATTTGGCGAACGCACGCGAGCCGGTGATATTGGTGCGCTCGCCGACATTGACGAACAGCGCATCGTCTCCGATCGTCAGCGGCTCGAGGCCGGCCAGGCGCATCGCGCGGGGCATACGGTAGGAATCTGTTGTTTTTCTACTCTCGCCGCATTCGGGGAGAGGCGATTTCAGACAGCCGCGTCGGCGGTTTCCTCGGCCGGGACGATTCGCGGCGGCAAATTCGCCACCGCTTCGGCGATCGCGCGAATATGCGCAGGCGTGGTGCCGCAGCAGCCGCCGACGATGTTGACGAAGCCGTTGGCTGCGAAATCGGCAATGAGCGCCGCCGTCGTCGCCGGCGCCTCGTCGTAGCCGGTATCGCTCATCGGATTGGGCAGGCCGGCGTTCGGGTAGCAGGAGATGAACGTCTCGGCCACCCGCGAGAGCTCCTCGATGTAGGGACGCATCAGCGCGGCACCCAGCGCGCAGTTCAAGCCGACGGCGAGCGGCCGTGCATGCCGCACCGAATTCCAGAATGCCTCGGTCGTCTGGCCCGAAAGGGTTCGTCCCGACGCATCGGTGATCGTGCCGGATACGATGATCGGCAGGCGCCTACCGAGGCGCTCGAAAGACTGGTCGATCGCAAACAGGGCAGCCTTGGCGTTGAGCGTATCGAATACGGTTTCGACCAGCAGCAGGTCGACGCCGCCTTCGGCCAGACCATCGATCGCTTCGCCGTACGCGGCGACCAGCTCGTCGAAGCTCACGTTGCGAAACCCCGGATCATTGACGTCGGGAGAGATCGTCGCCGTCCGATTCGTCGGCCCGAGCGCGCCGGCGACGAACCGAGGCTTGTCCGGCGTCCTGCGCGTCCAGGCGTCGGCGCGTTCGCGCGCGATCCGGGCCGCGGCGAGATTGATGTCGCGCACTTTCGCCTCGAGCCGGTAGTCGGACTGCGCGATGCGCGTCGCGTTGAACGTGTTGGTCTCGATGATGTCGGCGCCGGCCTCGAGGAACGCATCGTGGATCGCGGCGACGACGGCGGGCTGGGTCAGCACGAGCAGGTCGTTGTCGCCCTTCAGATCGTGCCCGTGGCCGTGCAGTCCGCATGCCGCCGGGCCGCGGAAAGCGGCCTCGTCGAGCTTGCGGGCCTGGATCATCGTGCCCATCGCGCCGTCGAGTATCAGAATGCGTTGGCGCAGCAGTTGCTGCAACAGCACGGTCTTGTCGGCGGTCTTGTCGGTTGAGGTCATCGTGCCACCCAAAAACAAAAACCCGTTCAGCTTGCCGCCGAGCGGGTTTCGGGCGAAAGCCGCTTTAGCTGGATTTGTATAGCGCCCGCAAGCTGCGAGGTCACCCCCGAATCAAATCGGCGCTGGGGTCAAAGGTAAGGGTTGAGCGCGGCCTTGTCAACCGACGGCGCGATTCGGGTAATATCTTCGCACCGGCTCACCGATGGCGGCGATGCTCGACCCCGATATTCAGCGTCTGCTCGACACGGTCTTCACCACCCCGTTCGGCGCGGAGGCTCCCGACATCGCGCAGTTGCGCGCCACCGCGGAAGCCGTGCCGATGCGCTTGGGCGGTGACTTCGAGACGGTGGCCTCGGTCACCGAAGCCTTGGCTCCCGGCGACGCCGGTCCGCTGCCGCTGCGCATCTACCGGCCCGCTGCGGCGGAGGCGCTGCCGCTGGTCGTCTACGCCCATGGCGGCGGCTGGGTGACCGGTTCGCTCGATTCGCACGACCGGATGTGCCGTATCCTCGCCAGTCGACTGCGCGCAGTATTGGTCGCCGTCGCGTATCGCCGCGCGCCGGAGCACGTCTATCCGGCGGCGCTGGACGATTTCGAAGCCGCCTGGCGCTGGGCTCGCGCCGAAGCGAAATCGCTCGGCGCCGACGGCATGCGCTTCGCCGTCGCCGGCGAGAGCTCGGGCGGAAATCTGGCCGCGGCGCTGACGTTGCGGCTGCGCTCCGACGGGGCCGCGCAGCCGAGCCTGCAGCTGCTGCTCTACCCTGCGCTGGACGCGACCTGCTCGCGACCGTCGTATCGCGAGTTCGCCACCGGCTACAATCTTTCGGCCCTGCAAATGGCCTGGTACTGGGACGCCTACCGCGCCGGTGCCGCGAAAAATGCGGTGGGATTGTCGCCGCTTGCCGCAGCCGACATGTCGGGACTGCCGTCCGCGGTAATCGCCGTGGCCGAGTACGATGTGCTGCGCGACGACGGGCTCGATTACGCCGCCAAGCTCGAGGCCGCGGGCGTAGCGGTTCGCCTGATCCGCTGCGACGGCATGATCCACGGCTTCCTGCGCTGGACCGGAGCGGTGCCGGCGGCGCACCGCTGGATCGACGCCATCGCCGA
>JBDTXW010000323.1:0-2825 GCA_040005975.1 Betaproteobacteria bacterium
CAGGTGAACGACATGCATGACGTCTGGCAGCACCCGCAGCTCGCGGCGCGCAAGCGCTGGCGCGACGTCGACTCGCCGTCAGGCCCGATACCGGCCTTGCTGCCGCCGGGAACGGACGACGACGCCGACCCGCAATGGGGCGCCGTGCCGGCGCTCGGCGCGCATACGGACGGTATCCTGGCGAGTCTCGGCTACACGCCGGAACGGATCGCAGAGCTTCGCGCCGCCGGCGCGATATGATCCTCCTGCGGCACGCCGATCGATGCCGGCATCGAACTGTGATGCCGGATCGCGTGCCGCTGTACCGGCCCCGCCTTCGGAGCGCACAACGATGCCCTCGACCCTGATCGACTCGACGATCCTCGGCAACCTGGTCGGCACCGAGGCAATGCGCGCGGTGTTCTCCGATGACAATCGCACGCAGCGCTATCTCGACGTCGAGGCGGCGCTGGCGCGCGTGGAGGCGCGGCTGGACATCATTCCGCAAGCCGCGGCGGCGGAAATCGAGCGCAATTGCCACGTCGATCGTATCGACATGGCGAAGCTTCGTACGCAGACCGAGCGCGCCGGCTCGCCGATCGTCGGCCTCGTGCAACAACTGGGCGCCCTGTGTGCTGAACCTCACGGCCGATACTGTCACTGGGGCGCGACCACGCAGGACATCACCGATACCGCGACCGTGCTGCAGATGCGCGACGCGCTGGCACTGGTCGATGCCGACCTCGCCGCGATCGCCGATGCGCTGGCCGGTCTCGCGCTGCGCTACCGCGACACGCCGATGGCCGGCCGCAGTCATCTGCAGCAGGCGGCACCGATCACTTTCGGTTACAAGGCCGCCTGCCTGCTCTCCGCAATCGAGCGCCATCGCGCGCGGCTCGGCGAGCTCAGGCCGCGCGTACTGGTCGGCGAATTCGGCGGCGCGGTCGGCACGCTCGCCTCGCTCGGAGAGCGCGGGCTGGAAGTTACGGCGGGACTGATGCGCGAACTGGGCCTGGCGGAGCCCGACATCAGCTGGCATACGCAGCGCGACCGCATCGCCGAGGTCGGATGCTTTCTTGGCCTGGTCACCGGCACACTCGCCAAGCTCGCCATCGACATCACGCTGATGATGCAAACCGAAGTCGCCGAGGCCGCCGAGCCCCTTGCGCCGGGTCGCGGCGCGAGCAGTACGATGCCGCAAAAGCGCAATCCGGTGTCGAGCGTCTACCTGCATGCCTGCGCCGCCGTCGTGCGCCAGCACGCCGCGCTTCTACTCGAGGCGATGGCCGCCGATCACGAACGCGCGACCGGCGCCTGGCATATCGAATGGATCGTGCTGCCGGAAGCATTCGTGCTGACCGCGGGCGCGCTGGCGCACGCGCGCGCCATTGTCGACGGACTGCAGGTCGATGCCGGCCGCATGCGCGAGAACCTCGATCTCACCCATGGCCTAATCGTGGCTGAGGCGGTGATGATGGGGCTCGCTCCGCACCTGGGCCGCGAGCGCGCGCACGACCTCGTCTACGCGCTTTGCCGCACGGCGATCGAGCGGCGGCGGCCGCTGCTCGACCTGCTGGCCGAAACTTCCGAAGTCACCGCACATCTGGATCGTATGCGGCTGGCCGCATTGTGCGACCCGGTCAACTACCTAGGCGTTGCCGGAGAGATGGTCGATCGCGTCCTCGCCGCCCGCGCCGGACATTGACTGCATCGGGGCGTCGGGCCGCGCGGCACGCTAATTCGGCGCTATACGATCCGCTTGAGCAGCCGAAACATCGCTTCGAACCGCTTGCCATACGGCGGATACAGGAGCCGGGTAAGCGCTGCGCGCGACTGTGCAAAGACCGCCTTTTCGTGCGTGAACGTCAGGAATCCGCGCTCACCGTGGTAGGCGCCGTGACCGGACGCGCCGACGCCGCCGAAGGGTAGATGCTCATTGCAGAAATGCCATAGGGTGTCGTCGAGGGTGACGCCGCCGGCGATCGTCCGGTCCAGCACGCGTCGGCGCTCGGCCGCGCCGCCGCCGAACATGTACATCGCCAGCGGTCGCGGTCGCGCGTTGATCCGGTCGATCGCCTGGTCGAGCGTCGTGTAAGTCTCGAGCGGAAGGATCGGACCGAAAATTTCCTGCTGCATGACGTCCATCGCGTCGTTGACCTGGAGCACCAGCATCGGCGGTAGCCGACGCACGTGCGTGGCCGCGGAGAGATTACCGGCGCCCAGCTCGATGACGGTTGCCCCCTTGGCTCGCGCATCGTCGAGAAGTCCGGCGAGGCGCGCGTAGTGCCGATCGTCGATGATGCTCGCATAGTCCGGATTGTCGCGCGCCGTCGGATAGAGCTTGGCGACGGCATCCCGGATCGCCTGCACCAGGGCGTCGGCACGATCGCTGGACACCAGCACATAGTCGGGGGCGATGCAGGTTTGTCCGGCGTTGAGCAGCTTGCCGATCACCAGACGCGGCGCCAGCGCAGCCAGGTCGGCGTCATCATGGATCAGCGCCGGCGATTTGCCGCCGAGCTCGAGCGTTACCGGCGTCAGGTTTTCGGCGGCGGCGAGCGCAATGCTGCGTCCGACGGCGGTCGATCCGGTGAACAACAAATGGTCGAACGGCAGTCGGGCGAACGCGGCGCCGACGTCGGCTCCGCCGTTGACGACCGCAAGCTCTCCCGGGGAAAAATAACGCCCGATCAGCGCGGACAGAAGCGCCGAAGTGCGCGGCGTGCTCTCACTCGGCTTGACGAGCGCGCGATTGCCTGCCGCCAGCGCGGCGACTACCGGAAGCAGCGCGAGCTGCAGCGGATAATTCCACGGACTGATGATGCCGACGACGCCCAGCGGCTGCC
>JBDTXW010000324.1:0-2766 GCA_040005975.1 Betaproteobacteria bacterium
GCCGATCAAGATCATCGCTCCGGGCCGCGTCTACCGGATCGACAGCGACGCAACGCATTCGCCGATGTTTCACCAGGTCGAAGGCCTGTGGATCGACGAGCAAGTATCCTTCGCCGACCTCAAAGGAGTGTTCACCGAATTCCTGCGGCTTTTTTTCGAGCGCGACGACCTGAAGGTCCGCTTCCGGCCATCGTTCTTCCCATTTACCGAGCCCTCGGCGGAGATCGACATGAGCCATGGCGACGGTTGGCTGGAAATCTCCGGCGCCGGGCAGGTGCATCCGAACGTGTTGCGCGCGGTCGGTATCGATCCGGAGCGCTATCAGGGTTTCGCCTTCGGCATGGGCCCGGACCGGCTGGCGATGCTCCGTTATGGCGTCAACGATCTGCGCCTGTTCTATGAAAACGATCTGCGCTTTCTGCGGCAGTTCGCCTAACCCGTATCGCCCACACGCGCTGCTACTCCCGTGAAATTCTCCGAGCACTGGCTGCGCACGCTGGTCGATCCGCCCATCGGCGGGGATGCGCTCGCCGACGCGCTGACGATGGCGGGGATCGAAGTCGAAGGCCGCTCGCCGGTGGCGCCGCCATTTTCCGGAGTCGTCGTCGGCAAGGTCACCGCCGTCGAGCATCATCCCAATGCCGACCGGCTCACCGTTTGCCGGGTCGACGTCGGCCAGGCGGCGCCGGTCTCGGTCGTCTGCGGCGCGCCGAATGTCGCGGCGGGCGCCGTCGTTCCGTTCGCCCGCGTTGGCGCCGTGCTGCCGGGAGGTCTGACGATACGCCAGGCAGCGATGCGTGGCGTCGAATCGCAGGGAATGCTCTGCTCGGCCAGCGAACTGGGACTGTCGGACGATGCGTCCGGCCTGCTGCTGCTCGACACGGACGCACCGATCGGCGCCGATCTGCGTCGGGTTCTCGATCTCGACGACGCGGTGCTCGACGTCAAGCTGACGCCGAACCGCTCCGATTGCCTGTCCATCCTCGGCCTGGCACGCGAAGTCGCGGCGATCACCGGAGCGCCGCTTGCGCAGCCGCCGCTATCGCCGGTGCCCGGTGGCGGCAGTGCACGCCGTGGTGTCCGGGTCGAGGACGCGCTCGCGTGTCCGCGCTTCTGCGGCCGCGTGATCGAAGGCATCGACGCCAATGCGCCGACGCCGGCGTGGATGAGGCAACGGATCGAGCGCAGCGGTATCCGTTCGATTTCAGCGGTGGTCGACGTCACCAACTATGTGATGCTCGAGCTCGGACAGCCGCTGCACGCCTACGACGACTCCTTGCTCGACGGCGATATCGTCGTTCGCTTTTCGCGCCCGGGCGAGCAATTGACGCTGCTCAACGGCCAGAAGCTCGATCTCGATCCCGATCTGCTGCTGGTCGCCGACCAAAAGAAACCGCTCGGCCTCGCCGGGATCATGGGCGGAGAGCACAGCGGCATCGGCAGCGCCACGACGACCGTCTTCCTCGAAGGAGCGTTCTGGAATCCGGCGGTGATCCAGGGCAAGGCCCGGCGACTTGGCTTTGCCACCGACGCCGGATTCCGCTTCGAGCGTGGCGTCGATTTCGCCATCGGCCCGGCGGCGGTCGATCGCGCCACGCAATTGATCATCGAGCTGTGCGGCGGACGCGCCGGCGAACCTATCGACATTCGCGGCACGCTTCCGCCGCGCGAACCGGTGCGTGTGCGCAGCGCGCGCGTCGCCCGCATCCTCGGCGTGACGATCGCGCCGGAAACCATCGGCGCGATCTTCGCGCGCCTGGGCCTGGGGGCCAAACGCGAAGGTGCGGACTTCGTCGTCACGCCGCCGTCGTATCGCTTCGATCTGGCGATCGAAGAAGATTTCATCGAGGAAGTGGCGCGGCTGTACGGCTATGACAACATCCCTGCGGCCTCGGGGGCGCACGCCCAGGCGATGCTGCCTGCCCCCGAGACCGTCCGGCCTGCGATGGCGTTGCGCGAGCGCATGGTCGGCCGGGACTACCACGAAGTCATCACATTCAGCTTTGTCAGCGCCGATGCCGAGCGCATGCTGCGCGCCGATGCCAACCCGATCAAGGTGCTCAATCCGATTGCCGGCAACCTCGACGTCATGCGCACCACGCTGTGGGGCGGGCTGCTCGAGGTGCTGCGCACGAATGTCAATCGAAGGCAGGAGCGCGTTCGCGTCTTCGAAACCGGGCGCTGCTTCGTTCGCGACGGCGAGCGCTACGCCCAGCCGTTGCGAATCGGCGGCCTCGCGTTCGGATCGGCGCTGCCCGAGCATTGGGACGGCGGGAGGCGCGAGGTCGACTTCTTCGACGTCAAAGGCGACGTCGAGGCACTTGCCGCGCCGCTGCCATTGACCACCGAGGCCGCACCGCATGCGGCCTTGCATCCAGGCCGGTCGGCCCGGTTGCTGATCGCCGGCGCGGCGGCGGGCTGGATCGGCGAACTGCACCCGCGACTGGTGCGCGCCTACGAGCTGCCCAAACCACCGATAGTGTTCGAGATCGACCAGCGCGCGATCCAGCAGACGGGTATGCCAATCGCGCGGCCCGTGCCCCGGTTCCCCATAGTCCGGCGCGACCTCGCGGTGGTCGTCGACGAGAAGGTACCGACCCAAGCATTGCTGGACTCGCTCAATGCCGTAAGACCCGCGCATGTCGAGCGCATCGGCCTGTTTGACGTCTACAAGGGCCCTGGGATCAGCCCCGGGATGAAAAGCCTTGCAATTCTTGTGCTTATGCAAGATACTGAACGTACTTTGACGGACGCCGAAATCGACGC
>JBDTXW010000325.1:0-2755 GCA_040005975.1 Betaproteobacteria bacterium
TCCTCGATCGGGATGAAGCTTTCGGACTTGAGCCCGGCGTTGACGACGACGATGTTGTAGTCGACGCGCGTGACTTCGGCGGTGATGAGTTCGCCCTGACGCATTTCCTGGCGCGCGAGCGATTCCTCGAACAACGTTGCGAAGTTCTCCTGGGCCGGAGGGGTCGGGTTGGTGGCTGCGGTTGTCATGAATGGTGATGTCCTGTCATTCGTCCGTGCCACGGGCATGGCTCGGGGTCCGTTGGTCAAAACCGCCGTCCGGGCTGCCCTGCTCGCGCCCGGATAGCGGACCTGCTGCCGCAACCGCGCCCTCGCGCTCGGCTTACGGCTTGATGCGGTGCTGCTCGCGCCTGCTCGTCCCTTCAACCGCTCCCGGCCGGTCTGGCTGCCGTAAGCGCCTGATACTGCTGCAAGACGTAGGCGATGGCCGCGTCGGCGGTCATCTCGGTCGTATCCAGCACGACGGCGTCGGCCGCTATCTTAAGCGGCGCCTCCGCCCTAGCACTGTCACGCGAGTCCCGTTGCTGGATATCGCGCAAGAGACCTTCAATTGTAATTGAGTTTCCTTTGTCGATCAACTGCTTATGCCGGCGGCTTGCCCGGGCCTCGGCGCTGGCGGTCAGGTATATCTTGAGCCTGGCGTCGGGAAACACGACGGTCCCCATGTCGCGGCCCTCGGCCACCAGCCCGGGCGGGAGGCGAAACGCCCGTTGCCGGGTAAGGAGCGCCGTTCGCACTCGCGGCAGGACCGCGACTTTCGAGGCGACCGCGCTGACCGCCTCGGCGCGGATGGCGTCGGTAACATCCTGGCCGGACAGGAAAATCCGCCCTTCGTCGAAGCGGAGCTCGAGTCCGTCGGCGAGCGCCGCCAACCTCGGCTGATCGTCGAACGCGACGTTCTGCCGCGTCGCCTCCAGCGCCACCAGGCGATACAGCGATCCGCTGTCCAGATAGCGGTAGCCGAGCGCCGCCGCCACGCCTTGCGCAATCGTTCCCTTGCCCGATGCCGCAGGGCCGTCGATCGCGATGACCGGCGCCGCCGTGACGACAGCCTCGGAGGTCTTCGCGCAGTCCCGGTTCAACGTCGCTCCGCAAGCCGTTCGAACGCGGCGAAGTAGCCCGGATAGGTCTTGCGCACGCACTGCGGATCGTTGATGCGCACCGGGACGCCGCCGAGCGCGGCAAGCGCGAAGCACATCGCGATGCGGTGGTCATCATAGGTGTCGATCGTCGCCGGCCGCCATCGCGTCGGCGCCGACACGCGCATCCAGTTCTCGCCTTCGTCGACGGTGGCGCCGAGCTTGCGAAGCTCGCGCGCCATCGCTCTTATGCGATCGGTTTCCTTGACGCGCCAGCTCCCGATATTGCGCAGCAATGTCGGACCTTCGGCAAAGAGCGCAACGATCGCCGCCGTCATCGCCGCGTCCGGAATCGCGTTGAAATCGGCATCGATGCCGCGAAGCTTCGCCTTGCCGCGCACCTCGATCCAGTCGTCGCCGCTGTCGATGTCGGCGCCCATCGCCGCCAGCGTCGCGGCAAAGCCGGTGTCGCCCTGGATGCTGCCGCGCCCGACGCCGACGATGCGCACCGGCCCGCCGCCGATCGCCCCGGCGGCGAGAAAATACGACGCCGACGAGGCATCGCCTTCGACCGCAAACGTGCCCGGGCTCACATAAGCCGCCCCGGCCGGCACGCGGAACAGATCGTCGCTCTCACGCACGACGGCGACGCCGAAGCGGCGCATCAGCGAGAGCGTCATGTCGACGTACGGGCGCGAGATCAGCTCGCCCTCCAACTGGACCGCCGTTCCACCGCCCGCCAGCGGCAGAGCGATCAGCAGCGCCGTCAGGAACTGGCTGGATACGTTGCCGCGAATCGCGACCTTGCCGCCTGCACGCACCTCGCCTGGCGCAATCGCGAGCGGCGGAAAGCCGGCAGCGCCCAGATAGCGGATATCGGCACCGAGCGCGTTGAGCGCGTCGACCAGATCGCCGATCGGCCGCTGGTGCATGCGCGGGACGCCGGACAATTCGTAATCGCCGTGCGATAACGCCAGCGCCGCCGTCAACGGGCGGAACGCCGTGCCCGCGTTGCCCAGGAAAAGCTTGGCGCGCTGCACCGGAAACGCGCCGGCAATGCCATGCACGATACAGGTCTCGTCGGCAGCGCCCGGTTCGATTCGCACGCCCAGCAGGCGCAAAGACTCGCGCATTCGGTCGACGTCGTCGGCGTCGAGCAATCCGGTCAGTTCGGTCGCGCCCCGTGCCAGTGCAGCGAGCAGCAGGCTGCGATTCGAAATGCTCTTCGAACCCGGCAACCGCAGTGATCCGGCCATGCGCGTGATCGGCGCGATGTCGAGGAAGTCCGCCGAGGGCTGTTCGGACGAGCTAGTCGACATCGTCGTCTCCCTGCCGGTCGGCGAGCCAGGCTGCGCGCGCCTCTCGCGAGCGCGCGAACAGGCCGCCGAGCGCAGCGCCGTCGCTGCGCTCGAGCATCGCATCGATGCGCTCGAGCTGCCTTCGGTAGGCGGCCAGATCGGCGCGCAGCCGATCTGCGTTGGCGAGGCAGATGTCGCGCCACATGTCGGGATGGCTTTTGGCCAGCCGCGTGAAGTCGCGCAGTCCCGTTCCAGCAACGCACCAGTAGTCGGCGGCGTCGGGCCGGTTGGCGAGTTCGGCGATCAGCGCGAACGCCAGCAGGTGCGGCAGATGGCTGACGGCGGAAAGCAGTGCGTCGTGACGCTCGGCGGTGAGGAG
>JBDTXW010000326.1:0-2751 GCA_040005975.1 Betaproteobacteria bacterium
CGCCGCGGTTGAGCCGGCGCGCCGAAGCTTGCGCGCTGCCGGCTTTCTGCTCGGCTTGGCGCGCGCCTTCGGCTTGGTGCGCGCCTTCGGCTTGGTGCGTGACCGCGCCGCCCGGGCCGATTTGGCCTTGGGCTTGACGCGCGATTTCCTGACGGGCTTCGAATGTTTTTTGGCCATGGTCGTCCTACGAGTTGCGGTGCCGACCTCTCAATCGACCACCGGCCGGCTTGCCGACAGATCGAAAATGGGGGCGAATCGGGGAAACTTCAAATTATAACATCCCACCCCGAGTCTCCCTTTCAGCTTCCTGGCGGGGACGGGCGGGCGAGCTGCCGCTGCCGCGCCCGCTCGGTCTCTTCGGGAGACAACTCGAGCGGCGGCGCGTGCCGGGATACCGCATCGCCGTGTTTCTGGGCATTCAGCCAGTAGCGCTTGATCCCTTCGACCAGCTGGACCTCCAGCAATTCGCCGGCCAGTCCCTCGATTTCCCCGGCGGTCAACGCGGCGACCAGCGTGCTTTCATGCGGCGACCCGGCGAATTGCTGCAGAACGCCCGCCGTCGTCAGCGGCGGCGCACTGCGCCGGCAATGCGCAACCAGCGCCGCCAGCGCGTCGCCTTCGGCACCCGCACCGAGGGGCTCGGGCACGGCGAACCGATGTGCCAGATCGGGCTCGAGCAGCAGACACTGCAGGAGGCCGCGCAGCAGCGATGGCGCCGTGCGTTGCGGTCGCGTCCGCACGGCCGCAGTCGTGGCCGCGCGCGGTACCGGCAGAAGCGTCTCCATTTCGGTTTCGCGCAGGCCCGCGAGCTCGGCCAGCCCGCGGCGCAGCAGCGTCGCAAGCACCGGCGCAGCAATCTCTGCCAGCAACGGCTTGGCCGCATTGACCAGCGCGGCGCGGCCCTCGGCCGAAGTCGGCGGATGACGCTGGCCCAATTCCGCCAGCAGAAAGTTCGATAGCGGCATCGCCGCGTCGACCAGCGCCTCGAAGGATTCCTTGCCGCGCTTGCGGATGTAGTCGTCCGGATCCTCGCCATCGGGCAGAAACAGGAAGCGCGCATTCTTGCCGTCGGAGAGCACCGCAAGCGTGTTTTCCAGCGCGCGCCACGCGGCACGTCTTCCGGCGGAATCGCCGTCGAAACAGAACACGACAGTGTCGGTCAGGCGGAACAGCTTTTGGACGTGGACCGGGGTGGTCGCCGTACCGAGCGTCGCCACCGCGTACTCGACGCCATGCTGCGCCAGGGCGACGACGTCCATGTAGCCCTCGACCACGATCACCCTGCCCGCAGTACGGATCGCCTGCCGGGCCTGGAATAGGCCGTAGAGCTCGCGCCCCTTGGAGAACAGCGGGGTTTCGGGCGAGTTCAGATACTTGGGCTCACCCTTGTCGAGCACCCGGCCACCGAAGCCGATGACGCGGCCGCCGCCGTCGTGGATCGGAAACATGATGCGGTCGCGGAAGCGGTCATAGCGCTTGCCGCCGTCACCGGTGATGACCAGCCCGGCGGTTTCCATCGCCTTGTCGGCGTACCCGGGCATCGCGGCCAAGGGTTGCCAGTCGTCGGCGGCGTAACCGATGCCGAAGTGCGCCGCGATCGGCCCGGTCAGGCCGCGCTGCTTCAGATAGTCGATCGCGCGCGGTGAGTCCTTTAGTGCACCGCGGTAGAGCCGGGCCGCGTCTAGCATGAGCCCCGACAGGTCCTGGGCCTCCTCACGCCGCGCCTCGGAGCCCGCCGTCGCGACGCGGGGCACCTCGAGCCCGGCGCCGCGCGCCAGGTCCGCGACCGCCTCCGGAAATGACATACCGCTGTATTCGATCAGGAAGCCGATCGCCGTGCCATGCGCGCCGCAGCCGAAGCAGTGATAGAACTGCTTCCCCGGGCTGACGGTGAACGACGGGCTCTTTTCGTTGTGAAACGGGCAGCAGGCGACGTAGTTAGCGCCCGCTTTTTTCAGCGGCACGTGCGGGTCGATGACTTCGACAATGTCGACCCGTGACAAAAGCGTCTGAATAAAATCGTTCGGGATCATGGCCTTAACCCCGTTTGGCCATGGAGCGGCGAAGGGACGGCACGGGGCCCATCAAGTCATTATAGGCGACGATTTCTGCGGCGCGAGGACGACCGGCGCACTGTCCTAGCCGGCAAGCCTGGCCTTGACCTTGGCCGACACGGCGCCCATGTCGGCGCGGCCGGCGAGGCCCGGCTTGAGCGCTGCCATGACCTTGCCCATCGCGGCCATGCCGCCGCCGCCGGCCTGCGCTATAGCGGCGCTGATCAGCGAATCGATTTCGGCGTCGGACAGCGCTGGCGGCATGTAGGCCTGGAGGATTCCGATCTCGGCGCGCTCGTGCGCCACCAGATCGGGGCGCTTGCCCGCCTCGAACTGGGCAATCGATTCGCGGCGTTGCTTGATCATGCGCTCGATGATGGCGACGACGTCCGAATCCGTCGCATCGACGCGCTCGTCGACTTCCTTCTGTTTGATCGCGGCCAGCAGCAGGCGGATCGTCGACAGTCGCGCGGCCGCCTTGGCGCGCATCGCGTCCTTCATGTCCTCGGTGATGCGGTTCTTCAGTGACATTGCCGAGCCTCCAAAACAAAAAGGGCGAATCGCTTCGCCCCGGATGACCGCGTCGTGCGTTAGCCTAATAAAGTTTGGGCGGCAGCTGCTGGCTGCGCAGGCGCTTGTAATGGCGCTTGACCGCGGCGGCCAGCTTGCGCTTGCGCTCGGCGGTCGGCTTTTCGTA
>JBDTXW010000327.1:0-2748 GCA_040005975.1 Betaproteobacteria bacterium
GGGCGAGCCGGCAGCACTGCCGAGCGGGCCCTTCAGGATGGCCGCGATGCTGCGGCAGCCGGTGATCTTCATGGCGGGCCTCTATCTTGGCGAGAATCGTTACCGGATTCACTTCGAAGCGCTCCACGACTTTTCCGCGATTCCTGCGGAGGAGCGCGACGCCGCGCTGCACGCAGCAGTCCAGCGCTTCGCTGCGGGCCTCGAGCAGCATTGCCGCGCCGCACCCTACAACTGGTTCAATTTCTACGATTTCTGGCAGGCGCCTGCAGTGACCGGCGGCGCACGAAAGGCTCGCCGGTGAAAGCGCGAAACAGAAAGCTTGCGATATTTTCGCTGACGCTCCTCATGCTGGCTGCGCGGGGCGGGGCAGCGGCTGCTGATTGGGGCGTGGCGCAGCTGATGCAGAGTCTCGCCCAGCAGCATGGAGGCAAGGTGTTTTTTAGCGAGAAGAAATACATCGCGCTGCTCGACCGGCCGGTGGAGTCCTCCGGTGAGCTCGTCTATCAGCCGCCTGCCCGCCTGGAGAAGCGGACACTGAAGCCGAATGCCGAATCGCTGGTGCTCGATCGCGACGTGCTGGTCGTCGAGCGCGGCAAGCAGAAGTACACGCTGCAGCTTTCGCAGTATTCGGAGATCACCACCATCGTCGGCAGCATCCGCAATACGCTCGCCGGCGATCTCGAATCCCTGCAGCGGCAGTATCGCGTGGATCTGCAGGGCAGCCCGGAGCGATGGTCGCTGACCCTGTTGCCGTCGGATGCGCGGATCGCGGTGGTCGTCCAGCGCATCCTGATCTCGGGGACGCGCGACGAGGTGCGCCAGGTCGAAATGCTGCTGGCCGATGGCGACCGCTCGGTCATGCAGATCCACCGCGATGGCCCGCCATGACGCGGCAGGGCTTGGCGGCCGTCGCGCTCTGGGTTGCCCTGTTGGTCGCCTGCGTCGTCGTCATCAGCCGCGCGAACTTCACCGCCGACCTGTCGGCGTTCCTGCCGCGCGCGCCGACCGCCGAGCAGCAAGTGCTGGTTGACCAGTTGACGGGGGGCGCGGTATCGCGACTGATCCTGATCGGCATCGAGGCGCCCGACACCGCAACGCGAGCACGGCTGTCGCGCGAGATTGCCCGGCGCTTGCGCGCCATGCCGGAATTCACGCTGGTGAACAATGGCGAATCCCTGGGTGCCGACCGCGATCGCGACTTCCTGCTCACCCAACGCTACCTGTTGAGTCCTGCGGTCACCGGCGATCGCTTTTCGGAGGCCGGGTTGCGCGCGGCGATCGGCGAGAGCATCGATCTTCTGGCTTCGCCCGCGGGCCTGATGTTGAAGTCGCTGCTGCCGCGCGATCCTACCGGCGAGCTCATTGCGCTGTTGAACCTGCAGCAAGGCGACACGCGGCCTGCGCTCGCCGACGGAGTGTGGGTCTCGCGCGATGGCACGCGCGCGTTGCTGCTGGCGCAGACCCGGGCGAGCGGATCGGACACCGACGGCCAGCAGCGCGCGCTGGCGGCGATCCGCGCGGCGTTCGACGAGGCCACCGCGGCCGATGCCGGCGCGCGTACGTCCCGGCTGCTGCTCTCCGGCCCCGGTGTGTTCTCGGTGTCATCGCGCAAGACTATTCGTGACGACGTTACGCGCCTTTCCGCCATCGGCGTCATCGGCATCGTCGGGCTGCTGTTCGTCGTCTATCGATCGCTGACGGCACTCGGCCTGGGTCTGTTGCCGGTGATATCCGGAGCGCTCGCCGGCGTCGCCGCGGTCAGCTTGGGCTTCGGCGTCGTCCACGGCATCACGCTGGGCTTCGGCACCACGCTGATCGGCGAGGCCGTGGATTACTCGATCTATCTCTTCGTCCAATCGACACAACCGACGCGGGAAGCTGCGGCCGGCGATCACGCCCAATGGGTGGCCCGATTCTGGCCCACGATCCGGTTGGGGATGCTGACGTCGGTCGTCGGCTTCGCCACGCTGCTGTTCTCCGGCTTCCCCGGGCTGGCGCAGCTCGGGCTCTATTCCATTACGGGGATCGTGGTCGCGGCAGGCGTCACGCGCTTTGTCTTGCCGACATTGCTTCCCTCCGGATTCCGCGTACGCGACGTGTCGTTCCTGGGCCGCGCGCTCGGTGCCGTGATGGTGCATGCCCGCCCGCTGCGTTGGGTCTTGGTCGGCCTGCTGGTCGCGGCGACGGCCGTGATCGGAGGCCATCGGCACACGTTGTGGAATGCGGAGCTTTCGGCGTTGAGCCCGGTGTCCGCGGCCGATCTGGGGCTCGATCGCGAGCTGCGTGCCGACCTTGGCGCGCCCGATGTGCGTTACCTCGTCGTCGTTGCCGACGCCAATCAGGAGCTCGTGTTGCGTGCCGCGGAGCGCGTAGGCGAGCGGCTGCAACGCTTGGTCGATGCCGGGACTCTCGGCGGGTTCGATACCCCGGCCCGTGTTCTTCCGAGCCTTGCGAGCCAGCAGGCCCGGCAGCAGGCGTTGCCGCCGCCCGCCGAGCTCGCGGCACGTCTGCAGGCTGCGACCGCAGAGCTTTCGATTCGGTCGGAGCGCTTGCAACCTTTTCAGGCCGACGTCGAGTCGGCCAGAAATGCGCGTCCGCTGAACCGCGCCGATCTCGACGGAACTTCGCTCGCGCTCGCGACCGACGCGCTGCTCGTACACCGTGGCGGACGATGGAGCGCGCTGCTGCCGCTCAAGGCGCCGAAGCGAGGAACGGCCGATTCGGCGATCGACCCACAGCCGATACGTG
>JBDTXW010000328.1:0-2730 GCA_040005975.1 Betaproteobacteria bacterium
CGGTGTCGGCGGTACCGCCGACCTGTGCGTGCATCTCGCCAAGATCGCGGCCACGCGACCGCTGGGCACGCACTGCGCGGATGCCGACGCTGCAAAGCTGGAGGACGAGCTCTCGAGCGCGGTCAACATGCTCGGCGTCGGGCCCCAGGGCCTCGGCGGCGACGCCACGGCCTTCGCCGTGCACGTCGAGCTCGCCGCGACGCATATCACGATGAACCCGGTCGCAGTGAACATGCAATGCCACTCGGCGCGGCGCGCGAGTGCGGCGATCACCGAGGCCGGCGTGAGCTACGGCTTCTAGAACATGTCGCACCACGACCTGTCGACGCCGATCACCGAGCACCGAGCGCGCGCGCTGCGGATCGACGACACCGTCACATTGAACGGCCCGTTGTTCGGCATCCGCGACGCGACGCAGATTGCAATGTTCGACCGCGGCCGAGCGACCCGCTTCGACCTCGCCGGGCATGCGGTCATCCACACCGCACCCAACGTGAAGAAGGTCGATGTCTCGCCCGCGCATCCGACCGGTTACGCGCCGGTGTGCATCGGCACGACAACCTCTTTCCGCATGGAGCGCTTCACGCGCCCCTTGCTCGAGCGCTGCGGCGTTCGCATCGTCATCGGCAAGGGCGGGCTCGGCGCCGCATCGCTCGCGGCGTTCGGCGAGCTCGGCGGCGCCTACCTGGCGATCGTCGGCGGCACCGCCGCGCTGGAGACGACGTGGATCGAGGCGATCGAGGACGTCGACCTGGACGATCTGAATCCGGAAAGCCTGTGGCGCTTTCGGGTTCGCGGCTTCGGCCCCTTGCGCGTCGCGATGGACAGCCACGGCGGCAGCCTTTACACCTCGGTCGACGTCGAAGCGCGCACCAGGCGCGCAACCGCACTCGCCGCGCTCGGCGTCAACGTCCGCCCGGCGCGCTGAATGCGACGGGTTCGCACCGACATCCTGATTCTCGGCTCGGGCGGCGCGGGGCTGTTCGCGGCGCTGCACGCCCACGCCGCCAATCCGGCGCTGTCGATCGCGATCGCGGTCAAGGGCTTGCTCGGCAAATGCGGCTGTACGCGCATGGTGCAGGGCGGCTACAACGTGGCGCTGGCGCCGGGCGATTCGGTCGAGCGCCATTTCATGGACACGATCGAAGGCGGCAAGTGGCTGCCCGACCAGGATCTCGCCTGGACGCTGGTCAATGGGGCGATCGAGCGCGTGCACGAGCTCGAGAACGAGCTCGGCTGCTTTTTCGACCGCAATCCCGACGGCAGCGTGCACCAGAAAGCCTTTGCCGGGCAGACGTTCGATCGCACGGTGCACAAGGGCGATCTGACCGGCATCGAGATCATCAATCGGTTGTCGGAACAAGTGTGGGCGCGCGGCATCGACCGGCTGGAGGAGCATCGCGCACTCGAGTTCATCCTCAGTCCGGACGGTTCGGCGCTGGCTGCCGTGCTGCTGGTCGACATGCGCACCGGCGAGTACGTTTTGGCCGAGGCCAAGGCGGTGCTGCTCGCCACCGGCGGCGGGCCGACGATGTACCGCTACCACACGCCGTCGGGCGACAAGAGCTGCGACGGATTGGCGATGGCGCTTCGCCTCGGCCTGCCGTTGCGCGACATGGAAATGGTGCAGTTCCATCCGACCGGCTTGCTGGCGGGCCCGCATACGCGGATGACCGGCACCGTGCTCGAGGAGGGCTTGCGCGGCGCCGGCGGTTATCTGCTCGACGGCCAGGGTGAGCGCTTCATGCACAACTACGATCCGCGCGCCGAACGCGCGACGCGCGACATCGTCTCGCGCGCGATCGATGCCGAAATGCGCGCCGGCCGGACGACGCCGCACGGCGGCGTCTGGCTGTCGATGGCGCATCTGGGCGCGGAGAACGTGCGGCGCCAGTTCAAGGGCATGGTCGAGCGCTGCGGTGACTGTGGCTTCGATCTGGCCGGCGGCCGCGTCGAAGTCGTGCCGACCGCGCATTACATGATGGGCGGCGTCGAGTTCGCTGTCGACTGCACGACGGCGCTGCCCGGATTGTTCGTCGCCGGCGAGGATTCGGGCGGCGTTCACGGCGCCAACCGGCTCGGCGGCAATGGCGTGGCGAATTCGACGGTATTCGGCGCGATCGCAGGCGACGCGATGGCGGCCTGGGTCACGCGCGAAGGCGCGTTTCGCTTGGCCGATACGGCCCTCGTTCAGGACGCGCTCGATCGGGCCGAGACGCCGTTCGGCCGCGGCGCCGGCGGCGACCTGGAAGCGATCCGCGAGCGCCTGTTCACCGTGATGTGGGACGGCGCCGGCATCGTGCGCGATCAGGCGGGCCTCGAGCACGCTGCAGCGACTTTGTCCGCGCTCGCCGGCGAACTGGACGCGTATTCGCTGCCGGCCGGTGCGCGCGAGCGAGCCTTCAACCTGAGCTGGCAAGATTGGCTCGACCTGGAGAGCCTGGTCGGGGTCAGCCGAGCGATCGTCGCGGCGGCTGTCGCGCGGCGCGAGTCGCGGGGCGCGCATTTTCGCGCCGACTATCCCGCGACCGGTGATCTGGCCGCCTCGACCTACACGCGCGTGCGGCTACAGGCCGGGAAACTCGCGGTCGACGCCGTGTCGGTGCGGTTTACGCGGGTCCGGCCTGGAGCGTCATTGTTGTTGAACCCCTAGCGAGACGATGGTTGCCGGCGCCGCGCGACCGGTGGAACCCGTCACATCAGTGTCATCAGAGCGGTGCCAGAATGCGC
>JBDTXW010000329.1:0-2705 GCA_040005975.1 Betaproteobacteria bacterium
TTCACCGCCAGCGCCGGCGGCGCGTCGCCGCGCAGGAACCAGCGCAGCCGCGTCGTGTCTCCGACAGGGTCAAAGGAATGGGTGCGCAGCAGGTGCTCGACCGCCGCTCGATAGCGTGAATCCCGCGGTATGCGCACGATCCACGTCTTTCTTCCGGGCGGCGTCGCGAACAGCGCGTCGATCAGCGCGCGGCCGTGGCCGCCACCGCGACGTCCGAGCTCCAGCGCGGCAAGCCAGAGCTCGAAGCCGCCGGCAATCGCACGGAACAGTCCAAAACCCGCCGGCGGATTCCCGCTGTGCCGGTCGTCGGGCCAGAACACGTAGCCCGGCACCGCGATCGATTCGACGCGCCCGGTGCTCAGATCTTCCTCGATGAAGTATCCGTGTACGAGCGCGCGCCTGAGCCTGTCGAAGAACTCGACCGATTGCGTGGAATCCGCGGCAAGGCCGGAATCGAAGCTACCTTCGGCGGCGTTCTGCCGGATCAGCGACCGAAGCATGGCCAGATGACCGACATGGGCGGGTGCAAGCATGTTTGCAAACCACGCGAGAAGACAGGCGCTGTTTATAGCCGTTGCCCTCTCTTACCGGTGATCGGCCTTACGAACGGATAGCGCAGCGGCACTAACGGTTGGCGGCCGTCACGCAACGCACGGTGTGGACGACAACATCGACGACACGACTGCAGGACAGCGTCGGCTAGTGCGCCTGGTCCCAGTTCGGACCGCTGCCGACGTCGACGACCAGCGGAACGCGCAGTTTTGCGACGCCGCTCATCAGCGCGGGCAGCTCGCGCTTCACCCGATCGAGCTCCGCGTCCGGCACTTCGAGCACCAGTTCGTCATGCACCTGCAAGAGCAAGCGCGTGCCGAGGCGCTCGCGGTCGAGCCACTGCTGCACGACGATCATCGCGAGCTTGATCAGGTCGGCTGCGGTGCCCTGCATCGGCGCGTTGATCGCCGCGCGCTCCGCGCCCTGACGCCTGGGGCCGCCGCCGGCATTGATGTCGGGCAGCCAGAGTCGCCGCCCGAACACCGTTTGGACGTAGCCTTGCCTGCGCGCCCGCTCACGCGTGCGCTGCATGTACTCGGCGACGCCTGGATAGCGCATGAAGTACTTGTCGATGAACATCTGCGCCGCCCCGCGCTCGATCGCGAGTTGTGCCGCCAGCCCGAATGCGCTCATTCCGTAGATCAGGCCGAAATTGACGGCCTTGATGTACCGTCGCTGATCCGAGGTGACGTCGGCCAGCGGCACGCCGAATATCTCGGCGGCCGTCGCCTTGTGGATGTCCGCGCCCTCGCCGAACGCCTTCAGCAGCGATTCGTCGCCCGACAGATGCGCCATGATGCGCAATTCGATCTGCGAATAATCAGCCGACACGAGCGCATGTCCCGGCGGTGCGATGAATGCCTCGCGGATCCGTCGTCCTTCGGACGTGCGCACGGGAATGTTCTGCAGATTCGGATCGGTGCTGGCGAGACGTCCGGTCACCGCGGTCGCCTGGCCGAAATTGGTGTGAACGCGGCCGGTGCGGGCGTTACGCATCTGCGGCAGCTTGTCGGTGTAGGTCGACTTGAGCTTGGATAGCCCGCGATGCTCGAGCAGCAACTTCGGCAACGGATAGTCGGCGGCCAGCTGCTGCAGGACTTCCTCGTCGGTCGACGGCTGCCCGGTCGACGTCTTTTTGACGACCGGCAGGCCCATTTTTCCGAACAGGATGTCGCCGAGCTGCTTGGGCGAGCCGAGATTGAACGGCTGGCCGGCCAGTTCGTAGGCGCGGTTTTCGAGCGCGAGCACGCGCTCGCCCAGCTCCCGGCTCTGCGCGTCGAGCAATGCGCAATCCAGAAGCACACCGGTGCGCTCCATGCGAAACAGCACTTCGCGCGTCGGTATCTCGATCGACGAATAGACAAAATCGAGCCCGGCGTCGGCGGCGACACGCGGTTGCTGCACCAAGTGCAGCTGCAGCGTGATGTCGGCGTCTTCACCCGAATACGCGGTGGCGCGCTCGATCGACACCTGGTCGAAGGCAATCTGCGAGGCGCCTTTCCCCGCGACCTCGGCGTAGCTGAGCGTCTTCACGTCGAGCCTGCGCAGCGCGAGGCTGTCCATGTCGTGCGGACGATGCGACTCGAGCACGTACGATTGCAGCATCGTGTCGTGCGCAACGCCGGCGAGGCCGATCCCGTGGTTGGCGAGTACGTGCTGGTCGTACTTGACGTTCTGGCCGAGCTTTCGCGCCGCCGGATTTTCGAACCATGGTTTCAGTCGCGACAACACTGCGTCGAGCGGCAGCTGGTCCGGCGCGCCCGCGTAGCGATGCACCAGCGGAATGTACGCCGCGCGGCCCGGCTCGACGGCAAACGACAAGCCGACGATCATGGCCTGCAGCGGGTCGAGACTCGTCGTCTCGGTGTCGAAGCAGACGAGATCGGCGCGCTCGATCACGTCGATCCAGCGCTCGAGCGCCGGCATGTCCAGGATCGTCTCGTAATGCCGCGGCAACGCTGCGCGGGTAACGCCTGTGGGTGGCGCCTCTGCCGGTGCCGTCGGCGGCGGGGCTTGAGCGGTCACGTCTTGGCGGCTGCCTTCGAGGTCCTTCAGCCAGGTCTTGAACTCGAAGCGCCCGAGGAGCTGTCGCAATCGGTCCGCATCCGGCGGCTGCACGACCAGCGCGGTCGGTACCAGCGGCAGCGTGCAAT
>JBDTXW010000330.1:0-2674 GCA_040005975.1 Betaproteobacteria bacterium
TTGATCGCCAGATCAGCCGCGGCGGCTTTTCGATCGTCTATCGCGCGTTCGACGACGCCGGCGCACCGGTAGCCATCAAGGAATATCTGCCTTCGTCGCTGGTGCTGCGCACCGACGGCGACATCGTTCGCGCCAGCTCCGCCGAAAACCTGACTTCGTTCCGCTACGGGATGAAGTGTTTTTTCGAGGAAGGGCGCGCGCTGGCCAAGATAAATCACCCGAATGTAGTGCGCGTGCTCAATTTCTTCCGCGCCAACGAAACGGTGTACATGGTGATGCGCTACGAACGCGGGCGCACGCTGCAGCAGCAGATCCAGTTGCGCCAGGACCAGATGTCGGAGCGCCTGGTGCGCCACGTCTTCATGCACCTGCTCAACGGTTTGCGCGAAGTGCATACCCACAAGCTGCTGCATCTCGACATCAAGCCAGCCAACGTGTATCTGCGCACCGACGGCAGCCCGGTGCTGCTCGACTTCGGCGCGGCAAGGCAGACGCTGACGACATCGCGGCCGAAGCTCGCGCCGATGTACACGCCGGGCTTTGCCGCGCCGGAGCAGTATCGCGAGCCGGATCGGCTGGGGCCGTGGACCGACGTTTACGGCATCGGCGCCAGCATGTTCGCCTGCCTGGCCGCGTTCGCGCCGCAGGCCGCTGACGCGCGCCTCAACGAGGATCATCTGGTTTCGGCGAAAAAGATCTGGGCCGGCGCCTATTCCGACAACGTGCTCGAAGTCATCGACTGGTGCCTGCGCCTCGATCCACTCGAGCGGCCGCAGAGCGTCTTCGCACTGCAGAAGGCAATCCGCGAAATAGCGCCGCGCAAGCGCAAGCTCACATTCCTCGACAACCTGAAAAAGCGCCTGTTCACCGAAGTGATGTAGGGCCATGCGCTTCACGATATTCCAGGAGAGCCGCAAGGGTCAGCGCAAAGTCAACCAGGACCGGCTGGCGTATACCTACAGCCGCGATACGCTGCTGCTGGTCGTCGCCGACGGCATGGGCGGACACGCTGGCGGCGAGATCGCCGCGCAGATCGCGGTGCGGCTGTTCATCGAGCGCTTTCAGCAGGAAGCCAAGCCGACGCTGAAGAATCCGCTGAAATTCCTGCAGGATTCAATGCTTCGCGCGCATCAGGCCCTGGGCTCGTACGCCAACCAGTTCTCGATGCTGGAGACGCCGCGGACGACCTGCGTCGCGTGTATCGTGCAGTCCAACTACGCCTACTGGGCGCATGTCGGCGACTCGCGGCTGTACCTGTTCCGGCAGGGAGGATTGATCGGGCAGACCAAGGACCATTCGAAAGTGCAGTACCTCGTCGATCAGGGACTGATCGGCGCGCACGAAGTCATCAATCATCCCGATCGCAACAAGATCTTCAGCTGCCTGGGCGGCCTGGTCGACCCGGTGATCGACCTGTCGCGGCGAACGCCGCTGCGCAATGGCGATCTGATCGTGATGTGCACCGACGGCCTTTGGAGCGTCTATCCTCAGGAGGAAATTGCTCGCGCGCTCACCGGCGCGCCGATACTGAAGTCGCTGCCGGTGCTGATGCGTGAGGCCGAAGTGCGCGGCGGCGCCGACGGCGATAACCTTTCACTGATCGTCGTGCGCTGGGGCCCCGAGACGCTGACCGACGAACCGACGACGACGATCACCGAGACGCTCGGCCTTGGAGAATTCCAGACCGAGATCGACCGAACGCTGACGCTGACCGATCGCAAGGGAATGCAGCGCGACCTGACCGACGACGAGATCGAGCGGGCGATCGCCGAGATTCAGGCGACAATCAAGCGGTACAAGACATAGCGAGGAGGCATGCGGCAACTGATCCTCGACACCGAAACCACCGGCCTCGATCCGAAGGACCATCGCATCATCGAGATCGCGGCAGTCGAGCTGATCGATCGCCGGCCGACCGGCCGCAACGTCCATTTCTACGTCAATCCCGACCGAGAGATCGATGCAGGCGCCACTGATGTGCACGGCCTGTCGTGGGAAATGCTGCGCGACAAGCCGAAATTCGGCGAGATCGCCGACGAGTTCATCGCGTTCGCCAGCGGCGCGCAGTGGGTCATCCACAACGCCCCGTTCGACGTCGCGTTCCTCGACGAGGAGTTCACCCGGCTGGGCAGGTCGTCCAGCGCCGCGATAGCCGTCGAAGTCGTCGATACGCTTGCGTTGGCGCGCGAGCAGTTCCCCGGGAAGCGCAACAACCTCGACGCGTTGTGCGAGCGCTTCGGCGTCGCCAACGCGCACCGTACACTGCATGGCGCGCTGCTGGACGCGCAGCTGCTGGCCGAGGTCTATCTCGCAATGACGCGGGGCCAGGAATCGCTGACGATCGACATCATCATGCCGCGCGCCGAGGTTGGCGAAGGCCTGTCCGACGCAGGCCCGGTGCGGCTGATCCTGATCCGGCCCTCGGCCGAAGAGCTTGCCGCGCATCACGCCTACCTGGTGGAGCTCGATCGCGAAGCGAAGGGAGCATGCCTGTGGCTGGCGCTGGCGCCTGCCGGCGCTTGAGCTGCCCGGTAACACGGTCGTAACCGAAGTCGGCGAAAATGCCTGGATTCGCCGCTCGGACCGCCTCACGGCGACGCGTTATCCCTATGCCGCCCGATTCTCCCGGCAAGACAACGGCACCGCCGCTGATCAATCGCGAGCTTTCGCTGCT
>JBDTXW010000331.1:0-2668 GCA_040005975.1 Betaproteobacteria bacterium
TGGCCGCCTCCTCGAGGATGGCGTCGACCGTGTCGGGCGTCGCCTCCTCGAAGCCGGGCAGCCTGCCGATCTCATCGAGGCCGGCGAGCTCGTGCAGGACGAAGCGCATTTCCTTGAGCGGCGCGTGATAAGCGCTCACGGGTGGACGCCCATATCAACCGAGCTCGGCGGTCAGCGCGGGAACGATCTCGAACAGGTCGCCGACCAGGCCATAGTCGGCGATCTGGAATATCGGCGCCTCGGCATCCTTGTTGATCGCGACGATCACCTTGCTGTCCTTCATGCCGGCCAGGTGTTGGATCGCGCCGGAGATGCCGATCGCGATGTAGAGATCCGGTGCGACGATCTTGCCGGTCTGGCCGACCTGGTAGTCGTTGGGCACATAGCCGGCGTCGACCGCGGCGCGTGAGGCGCCGATCGCCGCGTGCATCTTGTCGGCCAGCGCCTCGAGCATTTTGAAGTTCTCGCCGTTCTGCATGCCGCGGCCGCCGGAGATGACGATGCGGGCGCTGGTCAGCTCCGGGCGATCGGACTTGGTGAGCTCCTGGCTCAGTACCTGCGTGAAGCCCGTATCGGCGGGCGCTGCGACGCTTTCGACCGGCGCATTGCCGCCGTCGGCCGCGACCGGATCGAATCCCGTCGTCCTGACGGTGAGCACTTTTTTCGCGTCCTTCGACTGCACGGTGGCAATGGCGTTGCCGGCGTAGATCGGACGCACGAAGGTGTCGGCGGCTTCGACGGCGACGATGTCGGAGATCTGCGCGACATCGAGCAGCGCGGCGATCCGCGGCGCCACATTCTTGCCGAAGCCGGTCGCGGGGAACAGGATGTGCGTGTACGACGCGGCGAGGCCCACGACCAGCGCGGCGAGGTTCTCCGCGGTCTGCGCGGCCAGCTGCGCCGCGTCGGCATGCAGGACCTTGCCGACGCCCGCGACCTGTGCCGCGGCCCGGGCCGCGCCTGCGGCGTTGTGTCCGGCGACCAGCAGGTGGACGTCGCCCCCGATTTTTTGCGCGGCGGCCATCGTATTGAGCGTCGCGCTTTTCAGCGCCGCGTGGTCGTGCTCGGCGACGACGAGGATGCTCATCAGATGACCTTGGCCTCGTTACGCAGCTTCGCCACGAGCTCCTTGACATCGGCTACCCTGCCCCCGCCCTTGCGCTTCGCGGGCTCGACGACCTTGAGCGTCGCGAGCCGCGGCGCAACGTCGACGCCGAGTGCCTCCGGCGTCGTCGTCTCCAGCGGCTTTTTCTTCGCCTTCATGATGTTGGGCAACGTCGCATAGCGCGGCTCGTTAAGGCGCAGATCAGTCGTGATGACTGCCGGCAGCTTCATCGCCACCGTCTCCATGCCGCCGTCGATTTCGCGCCTGACGGTCACGCCATCGCCCGAGACATCGACCTTGGAGGCGAACGTCGCCTGCGGCCAGTCGAGGAGCGCCGCCAGCATCTGCCCGGTCTGGTTCGCGTCGTCGTCGATCGCCTGCTTGCCGAGGATTACCAGCTGTGCTGCCTCCTTCTCGACCAGCGCACGCAAGAGTTTGGCGACCGCCAGCGGCTGCAGCTCGATCCCGGTCTCGACCAGGATCGCGCGGTCGGCGCCCAGCGCCAGCGCCGTACGCAGCGTCTCCTGACATGCCGCGATTCCGCAGGACACCGCGACGATTTCGCTGGCGACGCCTTTTTCCTTCAGGCGAACGGCTTCCTCGACGGCGATTTCGTCGAACGGATTCATCGACATCTTGACGTTGGCGAGGTCGACGCCACTGCCGTCCGGCTTGACCCGCACCTTGACGTTGAAATCGACCACCCGCTTGACCGGGACCAGAATTTTCATTGCTCGTGAATGCGTCCGGAATGCTGATGGAGGCCGCGCGGGCACTGTTGCGCGGTGGCGCGATTATAGCGTGAAATGCGCGCGCCCCGCCTCGCCGCGGCGACGCGGGAATGACGCTTATCGTTCCCGGGAAGGCGTCAGCGCCGGACGTCGCACTGCGGGTTGGCGCCGTCGATCGCGCCGCGCCAGCTCAGTACGTTGTTGTCGCGTATCGGGTCGGGCACGATGCGATCCGGATCGGCGACGACGTCGATGCGCGTCACGTCGGTGGCGGGCGTCAGCGTGGAGTTGAGGGCGAGCACGGCGCCGGAAGCCACATTGAGCCGGATATAACGGACCGCTTCGAACCGCTCCTGCGCACCGGCTGCGGTCGTCACCGTGGCGGCGACCCTGAACGCCGCCATGTCGCCGGTAAAGAACGGGACGCGGTAGATGTCGTCGGCGCCCATGTTGCGCACGCTGGCCAGCACGATCAGCCTGCCGTCGTCTCCGCGGCGGCAGCTGATCGAGTCGAGCCTCAGATCGGCGCGCGGGTCATCGTCATAGATCGCAAAGCCGAACATCGTGTTGTCCGGGAATGTGAGCTTGGTCGGAAAGCGCACCGGACGCACCGGGATCTCGTCGTATACGGTCGTCGAGAATCGGCCTCCGCCGTAGGGCAGCGTTTGGCAGCCGGCAAGTGTCGCGACGGCGGCGATTAGGCCTATTTTGGCGATCGAGCGCATGTTGTTCTCCCTTGGACCGTTGTTCCCGCACTGCAGCGCCGGCCCTAATCGACCGGAGCGGCCGGGGCCGCACCAGAGCTTATACCAGCGTCATAATGGGGCGGCGG
>JBDTXW010000332.1:0-2626 GCA_040005975.1 Betaproteobacteria bacterium
GCACCAGCCAGTCGCAGATGTGGAATGCGAGCAGGCGTCCGGAATGGCCGCCGGCGCGTTCGATTTCGCTGCGAAGTTTCGGGTCCCACCAGACGTGGTAGACGTCGACGGCGATGCCGAGACCGGCGCCCAGCTCGTCGCACAGATCATTGGCGTGCGAGATCGTGTTGACGCAGGCGCGGTCCGCCGCGTACATCGGGTGCAGCGGTTCGATCGCCAGAGGCAGGCCGGCGGGCCGCGCGTATTCGAGCAGCTCGCCGATGCCGTCGCGCACCATCTCCCGCGCGCTGGCGAGGTCCTTCGACGCCGGACGGCCCGCCTCGTCCTTTGGCAACCCGCCGACGACGAGAACCAGGCACGGCGCACCGAGCGTCAGCGCCTCGTCGACTGCGCGCTTGTTGTCGTCCTGCGCTGCCCGCCTGCCGCCGCCGTCGATTGCCGGGAACATGCCGCCGCGGCAATAGCCGGACAGGGCGAGACCGGCATCGCGAATTCGCTGCGCCGACTCCTTGAGGCCGGCGGCCGCGACCTGGTCGCGCCAGGGCGCGATGCCGCGGATGCCGCGCCGTGCGCAGCCGGCGATGATCTCCGGCAACTTCCATTGCGCGCGGAGCGTCGCGGTATTGATCGAAAGCAGGCTGGAATCGGGCGCGTTCATTTAAGCGCTGCGCTCATGCACCGCGAGCCAATGCCGCGGTCCCGTCAGTCATCGCAACCGTGCAGCGCCAGCAGCGTCTTCATGCGGGCGCAAGCAAGTGGCGGATCGCGGAGCAGCCCCGCGACGTCGGCGAGCCGGAACAGCTCGACCAGATGCAGCAGATTCCGCGCGCTTTGCTGCCCGCCGATCATCACGAAATGCTTCTGCCTGCCGTTGAGCCAGGCCAGGAAAACGACGCCGGTCTTGTAGAAGCGGGTCGGCGCGCCGAACACGTGACGCGACAAAGGCACCGTCGGCGCGAGGATCGCATCGAATCGGGCCCGGTCCCCGGCGGCGAGCGCGGCCAGCGCGGCCGCAGCCGCAGGCGCGATCGGATCGAAAATGCCCAGCAGGGCGTCCGAATAGCCGTCTGCATCACCGGCGATCAGCTCGGCGAAGTTGAAATCGTCCCCGGTGTACATGCGTACACCCGCAGGCAGCCGGCGGCGGAGCGCGATCTCGCGGTCCTTGTCGAGAAGCGAGACCTTGATGCCATCGATCTTGGCGGCGTGCTGCCGGATCACGTCGAGGCAGACTTCGGTTGCCCGATCCAGGTCGGCGTGGCCCCAGTAGCCGGCGAGTGCGGGATCGAACATGTCGCCCAGCCAGTGCAGGATCGCAGGCTCGCGCAGTTGTCCCAGGATGCGGCCGTATACCCGGCCGTAATCGTCGGGGGACCGGGCGCACGCGGCCAGCGCGCGGCTCGCCATCAGGATAATGCGTCCGCCGCGGCTTTCGACCGCCTCGCACTGCAATTCGTACGCGGCGATCACATCGGCTATCGTCGTCACGGGTCGCGGCTCGAGATGATCGGTTCCGGCGCCGCAGGCGATCACCGCGCCCGGCGTCGCGCGCGCCGCGGTCAGCGATCGATCGATCAGCTCGAGCGAGGCCGGCCAGTCGAGGCCCATGCCGCGTTGCGCCGTATCCATCGCTTCGGCAACGCCCAGGCCCAGCGACCACAGATAGTGTCGATAAGCGAGCGTCGCGTCCCAGTCGATCGCGGGCTGCAGCCAGGGATCGGCGGTCGACAAGGGGTCGGCGACGACATGCGCCGCCGCGTAGGCGACGCGGTCGAAGCGCGTACCCGGCGCAGGCGGCGTCCAGGGCGAGGCCGCACGCATCGTGTAATCGTGCAGCGAACCGTCGCCGCGAGGCAGGCGGATGCGTTGCATTGCGCTTACACCTCGAGGAGTGGTACGTCGATCCAGCGGCGCTCGGCCCAGCTTTTGAGTCCGAGCTCGGCGAGCTGCACGCCCTTGGCACCTTCGAGCAGGTCCCAGCGGAACGGCGTGTCGTCGAACAAGTGCCGGATGAACAATTCCCATTCGACCTTGAACGCGTTGTCGTAGACCTGGTTGGCCGGAACTTTCTGCCAGCTGGCGAAGAAATCGATCGCCTGCGGCACGTCGGGATTCCACACCGGCTTGGGCGTATTGGCGCGCGGCTGCGTCCAGCAGTCGGTGAGCCCCGCGACGGCGGAGCCGAGCGTGCCGTCGACATGAAACGTGACCAGGTCGTCGCGGCGCACGCGCGTCGCCCAGGAACTGTTGATTTGCGCGATCACCGGGCCGTCGGCGCCGGAGAGCTCGAACGTCGCATACGCCGCGTCGTCGGCCGTCGCCTCGTACGGGCGCCCGCGCTCGTCCCAGCGCCTGGGGATATGCGTCGCACCGATGCACGCGACGCTCTTGACCCGGCCGAACAGGTTGTCGAGCACGTAGCGCCAGTGGCACAGCATGTCGATGATGATGCCGCCGTCGTCCTCCTTGCGATAGTTCCAGGAAGGACGCTGCGCCGGCTGCCAGTCGCCTTCGAACACCCAGTAGCCGAACTCGCCGCGAACCGAAAGGATGCGCCCGAAAAAGCCCGATGCGATCAGCATGCCGAGCTTGAGCAGTCCCGGCAGCCATAGCTTGTCCTGCACGA
>JBDTXW010000333.1:0-2625 GCA_040005975.1 Betaproteobacteria bacterium
TGGCGCGATAGCTCGCTACGGCGTCGGACGGGCACTTGTCAAGGAGATGGCGTCACGCGATGCGGCAACGGACGCCATGGGCTGATGGCGAAGAGTCGAACGCTAGCACACGCGCAGCTGCTTGTCGCGCCGCACGACGGCGCGATGCGACTGCATCACGCGGGACAGGCAATCGACGGCCCGAGCCGTTCCTTCGCGGCGGCAACGCTGGCGATGTCGGACGGCGCGACGCCGTTCTTTATCGCGGTAATCTCGGCCAGTATCGACACCGCGATTTCCGGCGGTGTGCGGCTGCCGATGTAGAGCCCGATCGGCCCGTGCAGTTTCCCGATCTGCGCGGGTGTCAGGTCAAACTCCTCGAGGCGCTGCCGTCGCTTGGCATTGTTCGCGCGCGAGCCCAGCGCGCCGACGTAGAACGCCGGCGATTTGAGCGCCTCCATCAGTGCGAGGTCGTCGAGCTTCGGATCGTGCGTCAGCGCGACTACGGCGCAGCGCTCGTCGAGCTTCATGTCGACGACGGTATCGTCTGGCATCGTCCTGACCAGCGTGACGCCGCCGATGTCCCAGGCTTCGGTGTATTCCTCGCGCGGATCGCAGACGGTGACCTGATAGTCGAGGCCGACGGCGATCTGCGCGAGGTACTTGGACAATTGACCCGCGCCGATGACCAGCATCCTATAGCGCGGACCGTGTATGGTGGTAAGCACGCCCCCGTCGAAGCTCAGACCATCGGTCGCACGTGCCGGCGTTAGACTGACGGTCGCCGCGTCGAGATCGAGCGTGCGCGCGACCAGCTTCCCCTGCTCGACCATCGCCAGCAGCTCGGCGATCCGGCTGTCGCGGTGCAATGGCTCCAGCACCAGCTGGATTGTCCCGCCGCACGGAAGCCCGAACTTGCGCGCATCCTCGGCGGATACGCCGTAGGTGACGGCCTGCGGCCGCGTCACGTACGCGCCTTCCCGGCGCGAGCGCTCGACGATATCGTCCTCGATGCAACCCCCCGACACGGACCCGACCACCTGTCCGTCCTCGCGCACGGCGAGCATTGCCCCGGGCGGCCGCGGCGACGAGCCCCAGGTGCGCACGACGGTGACGAGCAGGACGCGCTTGCCGGCCTCGAGCCATTCGGCGCCCCTGCGCAGAACCTCGAGATCGACGCTGTCCACGCGCTGGTCCTTTCGCAATGCGGTCGCGACTATTCTACGCCGAGTGCAGCCACCAGTAGCTCACGATGCCGGCGACGATCAACGCTGCGAGCAGCAGCCTGATGCGCATCGTGCGCAGCGCCGCGCCGAGTCCCGCCGGAAGCGTGTCTACAGTCTCCGCAGCCGCCGGCGGACTGCCACCAGCGCGCTCAACGAATCGCGCGAAAAAATCGTCGGCGAGTTTCGCCGCCGCGCCGTCGACCAAGCGCGAGCCGATTTGCGCCAGCTTGCCGCCGATCTGTGCGTTCACCGCATAGTGGATGCGCGTGCCGCGATCGGTCGGTGCCAGCTCGACCCGCGCCGTGCCGTTGGCGAAACCGGCGGCGCCACCCTGCCCTTCGAACTTCAGCGTGTACGATCGCGGCGCGACCAAGTCGGCAAGCAACAGGCGGCCGGTGAATTTCGCGCTGACCGGCCCGACACGCGCGGTCATCGCCAGACGGTACTCGGTGTCCGAGACGTGCTCGATCGATTCGCAACCTGGAATGCAGGCACGCAGCACCTCCGGATCGTTCAGCGCGCGCCAAGTCGCATCGATGTCTGTCGGCACGACGCGGTTGCCTCTCATTTCCATGATCTGCGCTTCCTGTGATGCGTTACGCGGCGACGCGGTGTCGCTCGGCTGCCCCGGCGCGGCCGGCGGGCCGACGCGCAAATGCTGCGGCAAGCTGCTTGAGGCTCTGCAGATTATGCACCGGCATGAAATCGTCGACGAAAGGCAGCATCGCGCGTATGCCCGCCGGCCGCGCCTCGAAGCCTTCGTAACGAAGCAGTGGATTGAGCCAGATCAATCGCCGGCACGATTTGGCCAGCCGCTCCATTTCCCGCGACAGACCGTCGCCGACGTCGCTGTCGAGCCCATCGCTGATCAGGAGGACGATCGCGCCCTGCCCGAGCAGCCGCCGCGACCAGCGGCGATTGAAGTCGCCAAGGCAGGCGCCGATGCGTGTGCCGCCGGCCCAATCGGTGACCGCAGCGCTGATGCGCGCGATCGCGATATCGACGTCGCGCTGCTTCAGGTGCCGGGTAACGTTGGTCAGTCGCGTGCCGAACAGCAGTGTGTGCACGCGATCGCTCTCGTTGGTAATCGCGTGCAGGAAGAACAGCAGCATGCGCGAATAGCGATCCATCGATCCCGAGATGTCGCACAGCACGACCAGCGGCGGGCGGCGGCGGCGCTTGCGCCGCCATGCCAGCGGCACGATCACGCCGCGCGCCGATGCCATGGCGCGCAGCGTCGCGCGCAGGTCGACCGCATGCCCGCGCGGCGCAGCGACCGTACGCCGGACCGGCAGCTCCGGCAGCGGCAGCCGCAGGCGCGCGATCATTGTCTTGACCTGTACGAGCTCGCCCACCGTCATCGATTCGAAATCGCGCGTCTGCAGCACCTCTCGCGGCGAGAACGTGAACGCCGCGTCGA
>JBDTXW010000334.1:0-2607 GCA_040005975.1 Betaproteobacteria bacterium
CCGGAGGAATTTTTCGCGCCGGCAACGATCGCGTTCCGCGCGCAGGCCCCGGCGGACAACGAACTCGCGCGCGCCGCAGCGCTGTTGCGTAGCGCCCGGCGGCCGCTGCTGGTCGCGGGCGGCGGCGTGCTGTACGGGTTGGCCGGCGCCGCGCTCGCGGCGTTCGCCGAAAGGCACGGCGTGCCGGTGGCCGAGACGCAAGGCGGCAAGGGCGCGCTCGCGTGGAATCATCCGCTTCAGCTCGGTGCAATCGGCGTGACGGGCTCGCCCGCAGCCAACGATCTCGCACGCGACGCCGATGTCGTCCTGGCGGTCGGAACGCGTTTGCAGGATTTCACCACCGGCTCGCACTCGATGTTCGGCGGCGCCAAGCTCGTGAGCCTCAACGTCAATGCCTTCGACGCGCTCAAATGGCGCGCACTCGAGCTGGTCGGCGATGCCGGGCTCGGGCTCGACGCGCTGTCCAAGGCGCTGGCGCACTGGCAATCCGAGCCGCCGTGGCAGCAGAAGGCCAAAGCGGCGGCGAGCGCCTGGCGCGGCGAAGTCGAGCGCATCACCGGCCGGCGCGACGCGGCGCTGCCGTACGAAGGCGAAGTGATCGGCGCCGTGCAACGCTCGGCGGCCGACTCGGCCGCGGACGACATCGTTGTCTGCGCCGCCGGCACGCTGCCCGCCGAATTGCACAAGCTCTGGCGCACGTCGGCGCCCGGCGGCTACCACGTCGAATACGGCTATTCGTGTATGGGCTACGAGATCGCGGGCGGACTCGGCGTCAAGATGGCGAAGCCCGAACGCGAAGTCATCGTCATCGTCGGGGACGGCAGCTACCTGATGCTCAACAGCGAGATCGCGACCTCGGTGATGCTGGGCAGGAAGCTCATCATCGTCGTGCTCGACAATCGCGGCTACGGCTGCATCAACAGGCTGCAGCGCGCCTGCGGCGAGGCGGCGTTCAACAACCTGTTCGACGATTGCGTGCAGGGCCCGGACGGCGCGCCGCGCATCGATTTCGCCGCGCACGCGGCCTCGCTCGGTGCGCTGGCCGAGAACGTCAAGACGATTCCGGAACTCGAGGCAGCGCTGCAGCGCGCCCGCGCCGCGACGCGAACCTGCGTCGTCTGCATCGAGACCGACCCGGAGCGCACGACCGAAGCGGGAGGCTGGTGGTGGGACGTCGCCGTGCCCGAAGTGTCCGATAGCGAGCCGGTGCGCCGTGCGCGCGAAGCCTACGAACGGGACAGGAAGCAACAGAAGCCATGAGCGGACCGTTCCAGGTCAGGATCGGCATCAACCCGATTTCGTGGAGCAACGACGATCTGCCCTCGCTCGGCGGCGAGACGCCGCTCGAAGTCGCGCTGAGCGAAGGCAAGGCGATCGGTTATGAAGGCTTCGAGCTGGGCAACAAATTTCCGCGCGAATCGAAGGCGCTCGCCGCGGTGCTGGCCGCGCACGATCTCGCGCTCGTGTCCGGCTGGTATTCGGGACGCCTCGCGCGCCGCTCGGTCGCCGAAGAAATCGCTGCGGTCGGCCCGCACCTGCGCCTCTTGGCCGACAACGGCGCGACGGTGATGGTCTACGGCGAAGTCGCCGACAGCATCCAGGGCGCGCCGCAGCCGCTGTACAAGCGGCCGCGCTTCGTCGGCGACGCGGCTTGGCGCGACTACGCCGACCGGATCAGCACGTTCGCGCGGCACACGCTCGCCCACGGTGTGCGGCTGGCGTATCACCATCATATGGGAGCCTACGTGCAGGCTCCGGCCGACGTCGACCGGCTGATGGCGTTGACCGGCGACGAGGTCGGACTGCTGTTCGACAGCGGACACGCGAGCTTCGCCGGCGGCGACGCGGTCGTGATGCTCGCGCGGCATGTGCGGCGCGTCTGCCACGTGCACTGCAAGGACGTGCGGCCGCAGGTGCTCGCGTTGGCGCGCAATCGCAACTGGAGCTTCCTCGAGTCGGTCATCAACGGTGCGTTCACCGTTCCCGGCGACGGCGCTGTCGATTTCGCGGCCTTGCTCCGCCTGCTGCAGCAGAACGATTACCGGGGCTGGCTGGTCGTCGAGGCCGAGCAGGATCCGACCGTCGCTCCCAGCTATCGCTACGCCGAGATGGGTTACCGCAACTTGCGCGCTCTGGTGGACCGGATCGGAACGAGGGTTGCTGCATGAGCCTTCTCGTCAAGGGACGGAAAACGGGGCGGGACATCGTTCGCGTCACGCCGCAGTCCGCCGGCTGGACCTGGGTCGGCTTCGCCGCGCATCGACTGGCCGCCGCGGAGTCGATGCAGGTCGCGCTGCCCGACGCCGAGGCGTGCATCGTCGTGCTGAGCGGCACCGTGACGATCGAGGCCGGCGGCCAGACATGGCGCGACATCGGCGAGCGGAAGAGCGTGTTCGACGATGCGGCGCCGTATGCGGTCTATCTGCCGCCGGGCACCGAGGCACGCATCGTCGCGCGCACCGCGGCCGAAGTCGCCATCGGCAGCGCGCCCGCCATGGCCGGCCCGCCCGCGCGCCTGATCGAGCCCGCGTCGATGAAGCGTTTCTCCCGCGGCGAAGGCAGCAACACGCGCTACGTCTGCGACATCCTGCCGCAGACCGAGCCCGC
>JBDTXW010000335.1:0-2596 GCA_040005975.1 Betaproteobacteria bacterium
AATCGGCCTGGAGGAAGTGCACGCCGGAAACCGGGTCCATCGGCGCAATGTCGAGCGCAATGATGCGTCCCGAGCGGCCGAGGCGCTCGCGCAACAACTGCGACCAGCTTCCCGGCGCCGAGCCCAGATCCACCACCGCCATACCGGGGCGAAAGAGCTTGTCCTTGTCGGCGACCTCGGCCAGCTTGAACGCGGCGCGCGAACGATATCCCAGGCGCTGCGCTTCCTGCACCCAGTGATCGTTGACGTGCTGCTGCATCCACGCCTTGACGTGGCGGTTCTTCTTGCCGGTGGGGCTTAGGGGTTTTTTCTTGTCGACCATGATGTACTGCAACATACCCTGTGTCGGTGCGGACAAACAAGAAGCACGTCGAGAAATGCTGCACGCGCAGCATGAATTGTCGATTGACGCGGTGTCGCAACGCGCCTAGCCTGACTCAGCAGCTTCCCGCACGGAACGTTCCATGATCCACTTCCATCATCACGAATCGAAATTCTCATCGCCCTCGCGCTCGGCGGCCGTCAGCATCCTCGACTTGTGCGACAACGAAATTTATTCCGACGATAACGGTGCCTTGCTCGGCCAGCTTTCGATGCTGCGCGCGGGCATGTTCGTCGAAAGCCACGACGATCTCGAGTGGCACGAAGCGGTAAGCCGCGCCGTTTCGCACTAAGCCGTTCCGCTGTTTCGCACTGACCCGCGCCGTCATCGCGGCGGCGGCGATTGCTTGAAAGAACTGCAGCCGCGCGACATGATTTATATCCAGTCGTCCATCTGGGTACAGGGGCCGGACGAATACGCGTAGCGATATGCAAGGCGCGCTCGGACCAGAGCCCGCCTAGGCGACGTCGAGCGGACTAATGACACCGCGTCCCCCGCGGTTAAGGACGTGGGTGTAGATCATTGTCGTGCTTACGTCCGAGTGACCCAGTAGCTCTTGCACCGTTCTGATGTCGTAGCCGGATTCCAGCAGATGTGTTGCAAAGGAGTGGCGCAACGTGTGTGGCGTTGCGGGCTTGGTCAGGCCAGCGTCGCGCACCGCCTGCTTCATCGCCCGCTGAAATGCCTGATCGCTCACGTGGTGGCGTCGCACGATCCCGCTACGTGGGTCCCGCGAGCGCAATGCGGCGGGAAAGACGTACTGCCAGGCCCACTCCTGGTCCGCCACAGAGTACTTCCGTGCAAGCGCATGAGGCAGGTACACGCGCCCGCAACTTTCGCCGAGATCGCGCTTATGCAACGCGTGCGCGCGTCGGAACTGCTGGCGCATGGGCGTGATCAAGGTCGCCGGGAGCACTGTCACCCGGTCTTTGCCACCTTTGCCGTCGCGGACAACGATCGCGCGTCGCTCGAACTCGACATCTTTCACGCGTAAACGCATCGCTTCGAGGATTCGCATTCCGGTTCCGTAGAGGAGCCTTCCTATGAGTTGGTGTGTCCCACGCAACTCGCGCAGCACGGCTAAAACCTCTTGGCGCGTCAAGACAACGGGCAAGCGAATGGGCTTCCTGGCGCGCTCGACACCGTCCAGCCACGGCAGCTCGTCGCCGAGCACCTCCTTGTACAGAAAAAGGATTGCGCTTTGCGCCTGATTCTGGGTAGACGCGGAAACATTCTGAACGACCGCGAGATCGGTCAGGAAGCGTTCGACCTCGGCTGCGCCCATGGTTGACGGATGTCGCTTGCCGTGGAAGCGGATGAAGCGCTTAATCCAGTCGAGATACGCCTGCTCGGTTCGGATGCTGTAATGCCGAAACCGGATCCGATCGCGGACCTGGTCCAGCAGTCGTGGAGGCGGTGGCGTTACCAGGTCTTCCGTGCCGACTACCATTAGGAGGTACTAAATGAGGGCGAGCAGATGATTTTGGAGCGTTTCTTGTTCCAAATGTCTCGGCCAATCGGACGATTGACGCAAAGTTTTGCGTCAATTAGGTGGTCTAGTTTTAGTTAGGCCTTGCATCACGGACGCACGCCGCCATGAATACACGCATACTGTTCCTCTCGGCCTGGATCGGCTTGGTTTCGTCAGCTGCATTCGCGGCCGAGTCGGACACGTTGAAAATCAAGTGCGGCGAGATGGGCACCAAGTTCGCCGCTCAATTCAAGAAGGAATACACGTCAGAGATCTCAATTTGGGGGAATCCCGAGTTCCACTACAGCACGGGGATGAATACGTGTTTGGTCTATACGGAAGTCATTGATGGTGCGCTCGACAAACAGATCAATGCCATTTGGTCCTACCGCCGAGTGACTGATATCTATAGCAACAAAGTGCTCACTTACAGCAGGTACTTCGTACGAAAAGACGACCCGACACAGAAGGAAGGTCTCGTCAACCTGGGCAACGTAGGGGCTGCTGTCAATATCTCACCTGCGGAGTTTGCAAGGGCAAAGATGGAACTGTTCAACCGATGACTCTGCGCCTTCTTGTACAGTCAGCGCGAGGCTCACCAAGGCCTAACCACGCGCTCAACCGGACGGGCCGGTACATGTTTTCGCCTTCGGTTGTCGTCAGCGCGGCCCGCCGGTTAGCTTGGGCACGTTAGGCGTCAATACCAATCGAGGGATGGAGATGACACGAGTCCGAGTCGAGAG
>JBDTXW010000336.1:0-2555 GCA_040005975.1 Betaproteobacteria bacterium
TGGTTTGCCAGGAGACCTTGGCCCAGCCCCATCCGAAGCTGATGTCGGGATGGTGACCCTCGGCCTCGGACAAGCTGCTGATCCTGGCAACGAAGTCCATCGCCTCCTTGAAGTTCTTGAACTTGAAGCTCCGCTCGATGCGGTGTCCGTCGTCCACCAGCGCCCAACCGGGCGCCCGCGCCAAATACGCTTCAGCCTCGGACCGCGTAAGCGGCTCCGCGCCGCCTCGGCATGGCGTACAAGTCCTGGACGAAAGATCGTCGCTCATCATTTGGCCAAAGGGCCTCTTGTCGCCATCGCTGCTCCTTCGCAAACCCGATTCGACACGACTATGGTACGCCGGCGCGCCATGGCGGTGTCCGCAGTGCGACGACCGATGCTCTGTTCCCGCCTTGGCCCATCCAGCGAGGCGACCCCGCCCACAGCCCTCTCGCAGCGCTGCGCAGGCGCGCGCGTCGCGCTGATGCGTATCACACCGAAAGCTCTCGGACCGGACGCACTTCGACGCTGCCCACCCGCGCCGGCGGGATCTTCGAAGCCAACTGAATGGCTTCGTTCAAATCCTTGGCGTCGAGCAGGTAGAACCCGGCGAGATATTCCTTGGTCTCGGCAAACGGTCCGTCGGTGACCGACACCTTGCCATTGCGCACCCGCACCGTCGTTGCCGTATGAACGGGCTCGAGCGCTTCGGCGGCAATGTGGTGGCCGCTCTTCCGCAGCGCGTCGCCGCAGGCCTTGCATTCGCTGTCGGCGACGGTGTCGAGTTTTTTCTCGTCCAGGTACACAAGGCATAGATACTTCAGGGCTCACTCCACGATTTGTGACACGAGTTTTCGGCGCTGATACACAAACAGCAGCAACGCGAACAGCGTTCCGCCCGGCAACACGAGCTCCAGCATCAGATAAGGGCCGAGCTTCCGCGACCATTGACGCATTATCCCCAAGCCGCTCATGAATATTTGCATTACCCGCTCCTGCTGGCTTTGAGCCCGAAACCGGTCCCTCACCAGCTAGTCGAACGGGCGAGCTCGAAATCGACATGCGATTTGGCCGGGCGCACGGAGGATCCGCGCGGGCTCCACCTTGGCGCCGCGCCTTAACTGCGTGTCAGCGGGGCAGCGCGGCCAGCCGCTGCTCGAGAAACCGGCGCTCCGGGTCTTGCCGCGCGAGCGCGATCGCGCGCGTGTAGGAGGCGCGCGCCTGTTCGGTGTTGCCCAGCCGCCGGCAGAGGTCGGCACGCGCGGCATGCGCGAGGTGGTAGTCCTTCAAATCGCCGCGCGCAAATATGGCGTCGATCAGGGCAAGGCCTACGGCGGGGCCGTCCCGCATCGCCACCGCGACCGCGCGATTGAGCTCGACCACGGGGGAAGGATCGACGCGGAGCAGAACATCGTAGAGCCCGGCGATCTCGTCCCAGTCGGTGGCATCGGCGCTGGCAGCATCGGCGTGTACCGCCGCGATCGCCGCCTGCAGCGCATAGGGGCCGAAGCGCCGCGATGCCAGCGCTGTCGTCACCAGCGTCGACCCCTCGGCGATCTGATCCCGGTTCCACAGCGTGCGGTCCTGGTCATTCAACAGCACCAGCTCACCGGTCGGCGAGGTGCGCGCGGTGCGCCGCGATTCCTGCAGCAGCATCAGCGAGAGCAATCCGATCGCCTCGGGCTCCGGCAGCATCGCGACCAGCAGCCGTCCGAGACGAATGGCCTCGCCTGACAGATCGAGCCGCGTCAGCGACTGGCCGGATGACGCCGAATAGCCTTCGTTGAACACCAGATAAACCACGCGCAGGACGCTGTCCAACCGCGTCGGCAGCTCATCCGGCTCGGGGACCTGATAGGGGATGCCGGCGTCGCGGATCTTGGCCTTGGCGCGGACGATGCGCTGGGCCAGCGTGGGGGCGGGACTCAAAAAGGCCTGCGCGATCTCCTCGGTCGTGAGCCCGCAGACTTCGCGCAAGGTGAGCGCCACCTGCGCGTCCGGCGCCAGCGCCGGGTGGCAGCAGGTGAAGATGAGCCGAAGGCGATCGTCCTCGATCTCGTCGCTGTCGGCGGACACGGACTCATCGGCGACCGCGTCGACCTGCTCGGCGACATCCTCGATCGAGTCGAACCGCGAGCGCCGGCGTATGCCATCAATGGCCTTGAAGCGCCCGGCCGACACCAGCCACGCGCGCGGATTGGCGGGCACGCCGTCGCGCGGCCACTGCTCGAGCGCGGCGCGGAAGGCATCGTGCAGCGCCTCCTCGGCCAGGTCGAAATCGCCGAGCAGGCGGACCAGCGTCGCGAAGACGCGGCGCGATTCGGTGCGGTAGATGGTCGCGGCCGCCTCGCGGATGCGTTCGGCGGCAGCCTCGCTCACTGAAGAATCTTCCGGGGGCACTTCTGGCTCCGTGGCTTGTTCGCTCGCGCGTGCGTCGCAACAGCGGCGGCGAGACGCTGGACGATCGTCGCCTTCCTACGACGACGCGAACCGCATCAGCGTTTGAGCGTACGCCGGCGCTGTCGGCTCGTGCATGAAGTACACGTAGATCTCGCGCCACGATGTCGCTTCGAGCC
>JBDTXW010000337.1:0-2551 GCA_040005975.1 Betaproteobacteria bacterium
CGCGCGAGGCGGTCGAAGGCGAGATAGATCACCGGCGTGGTGAACAGCGTCAGCATCTGGCTCACGATCAAGCCGCCGACCATGGTGATGCCCAGCGGATGCCGCAGCTCCGAGCCCACCCCCCAGCCGATCATCAAGGGCAGCGCCGCGAGCAGCGCCGCCATGGTCGTCATCATGATCGGGCGAAAGCGCAGCAGGCACGCCTGATAGATCGCCTCGCGCGCTGTCTTGCCTTCCTTGCGCTCGGCGTCGAGCGCGAAGTCGATCATCATGATCGCGTTCTTTTTCACGATGCCGATCAGGAGCACGATGCCGATGATGCCGATCACGCTGAGATCCTTGCCGAAAAGCATCAGCGCCAGAAGCGCTCCGACGCCCGCCGAGGGCAGCGTCGACAGAATCGTGATCGGATGGATGAAGCTCTCGTAGAGCACACCCAGCACGATATACATGGTGACGATGGCGGCGAGGATGAGCCACAGCTCATTGGCGAGCGAGCCGCGGAACGCCGCGGCGGCGCCCTGGAACTCTATTTGCACGCTCGCCGGGAGGCCGATCTCCGTTTGCGCTTGCTGGATGGCGGTCACCGCGTCGCCGAGCGAAGCGCCCGGCGCGAGGTTGAACGACACCGTCGCGGAAGGGAACTGCCCGATGTGATTGACGACCAGCGGCGATGCGCGCTCGCTGATCCGGGCGATGGAGGTGAGCGGAACCTGCATCGACTGCTGGCTCGTCCCCGAGCTCGCCGACGACGTCGTCCCGGCTCCAGGCGCGGCCAGCGCCGCGGACGCGTTGCCGCCGGTGGTCGGGACCGAGCCGACGCTCGCGGTCGCCGATCCCGAACGGGTCGCCGGAACGTAAATCTGCGCCAGGGCATCGGGTCCGAGCTGGAACTCCGGCTTCACTTCGAGCACGACCCGGTATTGGTTGGTCTGGGTGAAGATCGTCGACACCAGCCGTTGCCCGAAAGCGTTGTACAGCGCATTGTCGACCGCCGCCGGAGTGATCCCGAAGCGGCTCGCCGTCGCGCGATCGATTTCCACGTACGCTTGCAGACCGCCGTTCTGCAGGTCCGTCGCGACGTCCGCGAGCTGTGGAATCTTTTGCAGGCGATCGACAATTCTCGGCACCCATCCCGCCAGCTCATCCGGGTTGGTGTCTTCCACGGTGAACTGATACTGGGTGCGGCTGACGCGCGCCTCGATCGTCAGGTCCTGCACCGGCTGCATGTACAGCGTGATGCCCTCGACATCGGCGAGTCTCGTCTGCAGGTCGCGAATGACCGCTTCGACGCGCCCGCTTCGCTCTGAAAGCGGCTTGAGATTGATCAGCATGCGACCGCTGTTGAGCGTCGCGTTGGTGCCGTCGACACCGATGAACGAGGAAAGGCTCTCCACCGCGGGGTCCTGCAGGATGATGCGCGCCAGCGCCTGCTGGCGCTCCGCCATCGCGGCGAACGATATCGATTGCGGCGCTTCGGTGACGCCCTGGATCGCGCCGGTGTCCTGGATCGGAAAGAAGCCCTTGGGGATGAAGATGTAGAGGACGATGGTGAGCAGCAGCGTGATCAGCGCCACGACCAGCGTTGCGCCCTGCCGGTCGAGCACCCAGTTGAGCATCGTACCGTAGCGCGCGATCACGGCGTCGAATGCCTCTCCGCTCCGGCGATAGAACTTGCTTTGCTGCTCCTTTTCGGTGTGACGGAGAAACTTGGCGCACATCATCGGGGTCAGCGTGAGCGATACGACCGCGGAGATCAGGATCGCGATCGCGAGCGTGATCGCGAACTCGCGGAACAGCCGTCCGACGACGTCGCCCATGAACAGCAGCGGGATCAGCACCGCGATCAGCGAGATGGTCAGCGAAATGATCGTGAATCCGATCTGCTCGGCGCCCTTGAGCGCGGCGTCGAGCGGCTTCTCGCCCGCCTCGATGTAGCGGGCGATGTTCTCGATCATGACGATCGCGTCATCGACGACGAAGCCGGTCGCGATCGTCAGCGCCATCAGCGTCAGGTTGTTGATCGAGAATCCGGCGAGATACATCACGCCGAAGGTTCCGATCAGCGACAAGGGCACTGCGACGCTGGGAATGACCGTCGCCGAAAGGCTGCGCAGGAAGAGGAAGATGACCATCACCACCAGCGCGACAGCGAGCAAGAGCTCGAACTGCACGTCGTGAACGGACGCGCGCACGGTGACGGTGCGATCGGTCAGCACCGCGACGTCGACGGCGGCGGGCAGCGACGCCTGCAACTGCGGCAGCAGCTTCTTGATCCTGTCGACGACGTCGATGACGTTGGCGCCGGGCTGGCGCTGGATGTTGACGATGACTCCGGGAAGCTGGTTCGCCCACGCGCCGAGGCGGGTGTTTTCCGCGCCGTCGATGACATCGGCGACGTCGACGAGCCGCACCGGCGAGCCGTTGCGATAGCTGATGATCAGGCTCTTGTACTCCTCGGCCGACTTGAGCTGATCGTTGGCGTCGATGGTCGACGCGCGCGTCGGTCCGTCGAAGCTGCCCTTGGCCTGATTGGTGTTGGCGTTGCCGA
>JBDTXW010000338.1:0-2534 GCA_040005975.1 Betaproteobacteria bacterium
TCGCCGTGCGCGGCAATATGCTGATCGAGGGACACCTGATCCTGGCGATGGCGCCGGCGCCAGAAGCGGTGCCGGTTGCGCGCCTGGTTGACCGCGATGCGGTAGATCCAGGTGCGGAGGCTCGATTGGCCGCGGAACCGGTGAATGGTGCGGAACACCCGCAGGAACACTTCCTGGGACAGGTCGAGCGCTTCGTCGCGGTCGCTCAGGAGGTTCATCGCCAGCTGCACGACCATCCGCTGATGCTCGGCGACCAGCTCGGTGCAGGCCAGCTGCTCCCCGGCGGCGCACCGCTGGATGAGCGCCGCTTCGCGGCCCCCGACGTCAGACCAACCTGCGACGCGGGCCTGTTTCACTAGGAGTTCCACTATACCAAGTTAGACCCCGGGGGTGCCCGAAAGTTCCGGGAGGGAGACCAGGCTGGTAGGATAGGCCACTGTGAAGCGGGTCATCTTCACCCTGGCGGTGCTGGGGCTGGCCGTGGCCGGGGGCGCCGCGGCCTTCCAGGCGGTCGCCCAGCGCAACTACAGCGCCCTGCTCACCCGGGGCGACGCCGCCCTGCGCGACGACCAGAGCTTCAACGCCATCGAGGCCTACAGCGGCGCGATCGCCCTCCGGCCGGACTCCATGCTCGCTTACCTCCGGCGCGGGCAGACCTACCAGCGCCGGGGCGACCGCGGCGACCTTGATCGGGCGGCGCGTGATTTCCGCACCGCCGCCAGGCTCGACCCGACCGCGCCGCGACCCCTCGAAGCGCTGGGCGACGTCCTCTTCCAGTCGCAGCAGTACGAGCGCGCGGCGGCGGCCTACGAGCGCTTCGTCCGTCTCGACGATCGATCGGCGCGGGTCAACTACAAGCTGGCGCTCGCGCGCTATCGCGACGGCGACGCGGACGCCGCGATTGCCGCGCTCACCGACACGCTCCGTCTGGACGACAGCCTCGCCGACGCCCAGTACCTGGTCGGCGTCTGCCTGCGCGAGCAGGGGCGCGTCGCCGATGCGCTCAAGGCGTTCGAGCGAGCCGTGGCCCTGTCGCCCGGGCTGGTGCCGGCGCGCGAAGAGCTTGCCGACCTCTACGGCTCGCTCAACCATCACAAGCAGGAGCTCGATCAGCTCCAGGTCATCGCCGGGCTCGATCGCGATCACGCCGCGCGCCAGGTGGCGGTCGGTCTCGCCCAGGCGCGCGGCGGACATTGGGACCTCGCCGTCCTGACGCTCGGGGGCGCGCTCGAGCTCAACCCCAACGACCTGGATATCTATCGCGCGCTCGGCAAGGTGTGGCTGGAGCGGCCGCGCGACGATGGCGCGTTCCTGAGCAAGGCGCGCAAGGCCCTCGAGCGCGTGGCGTCGAGCCCCGCCGCGACCAGCGAGATGCTGACGCTGTACGGCCGCGCGCTGCTACAGGAAGGCGATGTCGACGGCGCCGAGCACGCGCTCAGCCAGGCGACGCTGCGCTTCCCCGTCGATCCGCAGGCGTTCGCGCTGTACGGATCGACCGCCGAAAAACTGAATCACCTGGAGCCGGCGCGCCGGGCGCTGATTCAGTACGGCGGGCTGACGTCGAACGACGTCGACCTGGCGCCGCGTGCGGCGCGGATCGCGTCGCTGTCGCTCCGCTTGAACGATCCGGAAACCGCGATCACCTGGCTGACCAAGGCCGCCGCCGCCAGCCCCAACGACGTCCGCCTGCTGCTGAGCCTCGCCGACGCGCAGATCCGCGCCGGCGCTCGAGCAGCGGCGCAGGCGACGATCGCGCGTGGTCTCGAAAAAGACCCGAAGAATCCCACGCTCCTCCTGCTGTCGCGCCGAACGCATTGATAGACGACTGACCTTCCCTGTCATTGGCCGGCGCTAGAATCTCGCCCATGACCGTGCGTCTCGTAGACATGCCTCCCTCGAAGCCGAATGTCGTCGTGTCGCTGTGGACGGTGACCAAGGACGGCCAACGGGTCGATGCCCAACTCGTCGACCAAAGCGCGGCGGGTTGTGAATTGCGGATGTTACAGAACGGCGAATGGCTGTCCGGTCGCCGCTTCAGCGACAGAGCCAGAGCGATCACGCACGGCGATGACGTGCGGCAGCAACTGGAGTCGAGAGGCTGGCGGTGCCCATGACGCCGCCGTGCCCCGAGCGAGGATTGGCCTAACGGGATCCGACGAATGTGCTTCCGTCCGCTGACAGACCGGCCTGACCGGCTACGAGGGGCGGCTGGCGCTGCGCGCTTTCAGGCATCTCCTTGAAGTGTTTGCACAGTGAACTCGCACCGAGGGTAGCCTTGCGAGGCCGCCATCGCCAGTACGTCGGCCGCCACTCGGGCCAGGGCGTGACCATCGGCCAGTCCCTCGCGCGTGTGAAGGTCTTTCGCGACGCTCTCAAAGAGTGTCAGCGACGAAACAATCTTCAGTGCATCAGTGTGAGAGCCCATGAGCGTTCGCAGCGATACCGCGTTTCGCCCTTTCAACTGGGTCGCCACGGCCGCAGTGATGGTGAGCAGTCTCGATCGGAGTGTCGGGTCGCGCAAGAACGCGGCTGCC
>JBDTXW010000339.1:0-2532 GCA_040005975.1 Betaproteobacteria bacterium
TCGGAGAAAAAGCTGCGGTCGAGCAGCGCCATCTTCAGGATCGGCACCTGCAGGCGGCTAAATAGGCTGCGCAGCTCTTCGGGTATCGACGCATCGCGGAAGATGTAACCGAACAGCAGTCCGATCACGTCCATCGTGATCTTGTCGGTCGAGCTGACGACCTTGTCGTCGATCGCCGCACGGATGAACGGGATGCGGTTCATCGCGGCGGCACGGCTCGCGGCATCGCCGGCCGATGCTCCGGCGGCGCGATGATCGAATCCCGGATCGAGCCGCTGCCAGCGGTCGAGTACGGCGACCGCGGCGGAGAGCGACCCGATCGCCATCAGCGGATCGACCTGAGGCAAGCCGGAAGGACCGGTCACCGGCGCAACTGCCCCTTCGGCCGACTGCAACGCGCGGGCAAGATCGGCGATATAGGGATTGAGCGCCGCAGTCAATGCCGCGGCCGGGGCGTTGTCGACAGCGGACGGCGGCGACGCCGAAGCGGGTCGCAACACACCGGGATCCTGATCGGGCGCCGCCGGTTCCCGCGCCGCAGCGGCGCGCTCGGCCGCGGGCCGCGGCAAATCCTTAAGTCCGGTCGGCGTCGACGCCGACGCCGCGGGCACCGCGAGATTGAGCGCCAGCAGGTCGTCGGCGGCGGCCGAGCGCGCCTCCTTGAACAGCCGCAGGAACGTCGGCAGCAATTCGGCGTCGTCGCGCGGGCGTAGCTCGCTGCGCGCGCGCAATTGCGCCTTGATCTCCGGCAGCACCTGGTGGTCGGCGAGGAAGCGATTGACCTTGATGAAGCTCTTGTTGATACCCAGCGTCACGTCCGACAGCAAGCGCTCCATCAGCGGCCGCCATACGCGCGGATTCGGATACACCGTGCGCGACGAAAGCCCGATCGCGTCAAGGACGTAGTCGGGCGAGAACGGATTGTCGATCTCGCGCATCAGCGCCTCGCCCAACAGCGCGCCGACTCTAAGGTCGATCGCATCGAGCTCGCGCTTGGTCAGCCGGTAGAGGAATTGCGTGCTCGACGTCAGCGCCGCCTGCTTTTCGTGATCGAAGGTGTTGAGCACGCGCAAGGTCGTGAGCGATGCGTCGAAGTCGGGTCGGCGCCCCTGCCGGCGCGTACCGGCAAGCCGGCGCTCGAACAACTCGCTCAGCGCCCGGCCGAAGTGCTCGAGCCATTGGCCGCGCTTGCTGCGAAAATCGGCGACCTCGGCCTCGCTGATGAACGCGTAGTTCTCGAAGAGGTCGTTGGTCGTCTCGATCGAGACGTGGACCAGCGCGGTCAGTGCGGCCTTGAATTCGGCAAAGCATTCGCGCAGCAGCGCCTGCGCGTCGTCGCTGGACAGCAGCAGGTTGCCGTCGGCGTCGGTCGCCGGCGAAGGCGAAGGCGAAAGGGGTTGCTGCGGGGCTGCGGGATCGGCCATGGTCGTTTAAGACGCGAACCCCGGCCCCGGATTCTGGCCAATCGAAACTCTGGCCGTCAACGGCCAAGCTACGCCCGGTCAGCGTCCCAGAGCGAGGGTGGTCGAATCCTAACGGCCTTTGCCGGCTTTGGCGAGCCGGTCAGCAGCCGGCTACGATGTGTATGCTGCAAACGCCTGCTGCGCCCTGCCTACTTGCCCTGCTTACCCTACTTGGCTGCAGCCATCTTGCTGATCAGCTCCAGCACGCGCCAGCTGTCGTGCTCCTTTTCATAGAAGTACGTGGCGCCCAGCGAGTAGCTCAAGCCGCCGTATTCGGCAGCGGAGTGATTGGTCAGGACGACCTTGGTGGCGGTGCGCGCCTTGCCGCTCTTCTGCAGCGCTTCGAGCACCTCGAGACCGCTGCCCGAATCGAGCGTCACGTCGACCAGGATCAGGTCGGCATCGACGCGCGACAGGTCCTCGATCGCCTGCTCGGCGTTGTCGCTGTGCCCGACGAGTTCCCCTCCCGCCGACTCGACGGCTGCAGCGAGCAGCCGCGAGAAAATCGGCGAGTCCTCGATCATGTAGACCTGCAGTGCGCTTGGAGCTTCCACGATACCCACGAATACCCCGACCGTTGCCGGCATGAGCCGACGCGAAAAGCGGCGGCCTCTGGCAGCAGTATCCCGCTCCGCACCGCAAATGCATGTAGGAATATCGGACAAAATTAGTCGGACGCTCGCTGAAAATCGCGGCGCGACCCAGGCTTCACGCCGTGCGACGGCCGAAAGTGACCGCGTGTCGCCGGGGCCTGATTCGCCCGGCCGGGCAAAAAAAAGGGGCCGCCCGCGGGCGGCCCCTTTTCATTACCAGATTGCAATGACTGCTTTGTCGCAGCCAAAGCCTTCTGTCAGGGCGTCATTTTGGTGATGCGTGTCGCCCAGTTGCCGAGCGCGCCACGCACGCCCGGCCCGTGGCTCGCACCGCCGCAGGTACCCAGCAAGTTGTCTCCGGTCCCACCGGCAAAGAACGGGCCGCCCCAGTCGGTATAAACGCAGGGGTTGGCGATGTACTCGCTGGCGAGCCAGATCGAGTTGCCGTCCACGGCAGCCGCGCCGTAGTCGCCCCA
>JBDTXW010000340.1:0-2523 GCA_040005975.1 Betaproteobacteria bacterium
GTCGCCGCCGTGCACAAGCGCTGCCGCGGTGCGTATGCGATCGTCGCAATGATCGCCGGTTACGGACTGCTCGCCTTTCGCGACCCGTACGGCATCCGGCCCTTAATCATCGGCGTGAACGAGTCGATGGGCGGCACCGAGCACGTCGTCGCCAGTGAGTCGGTTGCACTCGAGGCGCTGGGTTTTTCGGTGCTCCGCGACGTGGCGCCGGGCGAAGCGATCTACGTCGACCAGGCGGGGAAGTTTCACGCGCGGCAGTGCGCGGAGAATCCGCAGCTGATGCCGTGCATCTTCGAGTTCGTGTACTTGGCGCGGCCGGACTCGGTGATCGACGGCGCGTCGGTCTACGAATCCCGGCTGCGTATGGGCGGCGAGCTGGCGAAGAAGATCCGCGACATGCCTGAGGCGCAGGACATCGATGTCGTCATCCCGATTCCCGACTCCAGCCGGCCGTCGGCGCTCGAGCTCGCCAACTCGCTGGGACTGAAATATCGCGAGGGCTTCGTCAAGAATCGCTATATCGGTCGTACATTCATCATGCCCGGGCAGGCGATCCGCCGTAAGTCGGTGCGCCAGAAGCTGAATCCGATGGGCATCGAATTCAAGGACAAGGTCGTGCTCCTGGTCGACGATTCGATCGTGCGCGGCACGACCAGCCGGGAGATCGTGCAGATGGCGCGCGAAGCCGGCGCGCGCAAGGTCTATTTCGCTTCGGCCAGCCCGCCGGTGCGCTACCCCAACGTCTACGGCATCGACATGCCGACCGCGCGTGAGCTGGTGGCCACCGGCCGCACCGAAGCCGAGGTCGCCAACGAGATCGGCGCCGACCTCCTGATCTACCAGGATCTCGAAGCGTTGAAGCGCGCGGTGCGGGGCGCCAACCCCAGGCTCAAGGAGTTCGAGGCCTCGTGCTTCGACGGCTATTACGTTACCGGCGATGTGACCGCCGATTACCTGTCGCACCTCGCGCGCGAGCGCGACGAAACCCGCGGCGAAAACGAAGAGTCGCTGCTCGCCGCCGGCTGACCCGGCATTGACTGACGCGCCGTTTGCGGCGATACTGGAACCGAGCGCCGATTTGAATCGGAGTTGCCGGCAACGGCGGCTTCGCAGCTTGCGGGCGCTATACAAATCCAGCTAAAGCGAGGCGACGAATCGATCCGGGGCCCGTTTAGCGCAAGCTGACAGGCCCTTTTTGCTGGAGCGATCCGATGTCGCGCAAGACCGGATTCACCACCTCGATTCTGCACGCCGATCGCGAGTCCGCGATCGAGCACGGCGCGCTGCACAAGCCGCTGCACCTCTCGGTCGCCTACGGCTACCGTGACGCGCGCGAGCTGGCCGCCGTATTTCAGGGCCGCGCGCAGGGCTACGTCTACGGGCGGCAGGGCAACCCGACGACCGCCGCGCTCGAGGAAAAGGTGAACCGCATGGAAGACGGCGTCGCCACCGCCTGCTTCGGCACCGGCATGGCCGCGATCGGCGCCATCCTGCTCGCGCTGCTGCGCGAAGGTGACCATGTCGTCGCCAGCGCGTTCCTGTTCGGCAACACCAACAGCATGTTCAACACGCTGGCCACGCATGGCGACCGCGTGAGCTTCGTCGACGCCACCAGCGTAGCCGCCGTCGAGGCGGCATTGACGCCGCAAACGCGAATGGTCTTCGTCGAAACCATCGCCAATCCCCGCACGCAGATCGCCGACTTGGCGAAGATCGGCGGGCTCTGCGCGGCACGCGGCATCGTGTACGTCGTCGACAATACGATGACCTCGCCGTACCTGTTTCGCCCGAAGACGGTTAAGGGCTCGCTGGTCGTCAACGCGTTGACCAAGTACATCGGCGGTCATGGCAACGCGCTCGGCGGGAGCATCACCGACACCGGCGCATTCGACTGGACGCGCTATCCGAACATCTATGACGACTACAAAGGGCCCAAGCCCGAGCTCTGGGGCATCACCCAGATCAGAAAAAAGGGACTGCGCGACTGGGGCGGCACGCTCGGTGCCGAGCCGGCGCATCACCTCGCCGCCGGCGCGGAGACGCTGGCCCTGCGGATGAACAGGCAATGCGCGAACGCGCTTGCGCTGGCGCTCTTCCTCGAGGCGCGGCCCGAGGTGCGCGCCGTCTACTATCCGGGACTGGCATCGCATCCGCAGCACCGCCTGGCGGGCGAGCTGTTCGCCGACTACGGCGCACTGTTGTCGTTCGAGCTCGACCCTGCCCTCGACTGCTTCGATTTTCTCGATCGGCTGCGCTGCGTCGTACTCTCGTCCAACCTCGGCGACAACCGCACACTCGCCATTCCTGTGGCGCACACAATTTTCCACGAGATGGGGGCTGAGCGGCGCGCGAGCATGGGCATCGCCGATTCGCTGATCCGCATTTCGGTCGGCATCGAGGACTGCGACGACCTGATCGCCGACTTCGCGCAGGCTTTGGGCTGAGCGCTGCCTGGCGCACCTATCTGTTCTTAGCTGTCTCTCTGGGCTCGGCAGCGTCTTCAGGCCGCAGCCTGAGCGTGTG
>JBDTXW010000341.1:0-2511 GCA_040005975.1 Betaproteobacteria bacterium
GCCTGGGACGATCCGGCCTATCCCCGCGCGCTGCTGACGATCACCGACCCGCCGCCGGCGCTCCATTACGCCGGCAACCTCGAACTGCTGAACCGCCCGGCCGTGGCAATCGTCGGTAGCCGCAATGCGACGCCGCAGGGCCGCCAGAATGCGGAGGCGTTCGCCGTCGCGCTGGCGGAGGCGGGGCTTACGATCGTCAGCGGACTGGCACAGGGCATCGACGCAGCCGCACATCGCGGCGGACTTGCCGGCGCCGGCAAGAGCATCGCGGTTGTCGGCACCGGAATCGACCGCATCTATCCCGCCGGCAACAAGGCACTGGCCCATCGCCTGGCCGAAAGCGGCGGCCTGCTGTCGCAATTCACGCTCGGCACACCCCCGCTGCCGGGAAACTTCCCGCGCCGCAATCGCGTGATCAGCGGGCTCGTCCGGGGTGTCCTGGTCGTCGAGGCGACACCGAACAGCGGGTCGCTGATCACCGCGCGTTTCGCCGCCGAGCAGGGCCGCGAGGTGTTCGCGATCCCCGGCTCGATTCATTCGCCGTTCTCCAAAGGCTGCCATCGCCTGATCAAGGACGGCGCTAAGCTGGTGGAGACCGCTTCCGACGTGCTCGAGGAGCTGGGTCTAGGGCCAGCCGTGGCACCGGGGCGCCCCGCGACCGGCAGCAGTTCGCCTGACGGCGACGCCGCGCGCGTTCTGGAGGCGCTCGGGCACGATCCGGTGAGCGTCGATACGCTCGCCGAGCGCACCGGCCTCGCCGCGAGCGCGATCGCGGCGCTCCTGGTCGAACTGGAGCTCGCCGGACAGGTCGCGCTGCTGCCCGGAGGAGCGTTCCAGCGCGTTATGTGATACATAGGCGCCCACGCCGGTCGTGCGGCCGCCCCGCCAGTCCTTGCTATCATCTGCCGTCTTTTTAGCCGCGTGACTCTGAAACCCTGATGGCGAAGAGCCTGATCATTGCCGAGAAACCTTCCGTCGCCGCCGACGTGGCGCGCGCGCTGGGGGGCTTCACGCGCCACGACGACTACTTCGAAAGCGAGCGCTATGTGCTCTCGTCGGCCATCGGCCATCTGCTCGAGATCGGCATGCCCGAGGACGAGGAGGTCAAGCGCGGCAAGTGGACATTCGCACACCTGCCGGCCATTCCCTCCCAGTTCGCGCTCAAGCCGATCGAAAAGTCGGAAGCCAGGCTGCGCCTGCTGCTGAAGCTCCTGAAGCGCAAGGACGTGCACGAGCTGGTCAATGCCTGCGACGCCGGGCGCGAAGGCGAGCTGATCTTCCGCAACATCGCGCAGTACGCCAAGACGACCAAGCCGATCCGGCGCCTGTGGCTGCAGTCGATGACGCAGGGCGCCATCCGCGAGGCGTTCGGTGCGCTGCGCAGCGACGAGGCGATGCGGCCGCTCGCCGACGCGGCGGTATGCCGGTCCGAATCGGACTGGCTGGTCGGCATCAACGGCACGCGCGCGATGACCGCGTTCAACTCCCGCTCCGGCGGCTTCCAGTTGACGACGGTGGGTCGGGTGCAGACGCCGACCCTGGCGATCCTGGTCGAACGCGAGGCAAAGATCCGCGCCTTCGTGCCGCGCGCCTATTGGGAAGTGCTGGGTACATTCCGCGCCGCGGGCGGTGAGTACGTCGGCCGCTGGTTCGACGAAAAATTCAGGAAAACCGATGACGACCCCGACCGTCGGGCCGACAGGCTGTGGGACGAGACCAAAGCACGTGCGATCGCCGCGCGCTGCGAGGGCAAGCCGGGAACGGTCACCGAGGAGACCAAGCCATCGACGCAGGTCGCCCCTCTGCTCTACGATCTGACCAGCCTGCAGCGCGAGGCCAACGGCCGCTTCGGCCTGTCTGCGCGCACGACGCTGTCGCTCGCGCAGGCGCTCTATGAGAAGCACAAGGCGCTGACCTATCCGCGGACCGATTCGCGCGCGTTGCCCGAGGACTACCTGGCCACCGTCAAGGCGACGATGGAAGCGCTACGCGAAAGCAACGCCTACGCAGTGTTCGCCGGCCAGATCCTCAAGTCGAAGTGGGTGCGGCCCAACAAGCGGATCTTCGACGACAGCAAGATATCTGACCACTTCGCGATCATTCCGACGCTGCAGCGGCCGAAGAGCCTGTCCGAGCTCGAGGCCAAGCTCTACGACCTGGTCGTCAAGCGCTTCCTCGCGGTTTTCTATCCGGCCGCCGAGTACCTGCTGACGACGCGGATCACGCGGGTCGCGAGCGAGCCGTTCAAGACCGAAGGCAAGGTGCTGGTCTCGCCGGGCTGGCTCGCCGTCTACGGCAAGGAAGCGCGGGCCGACGACGATGCGACGCTGGCGCCGGTTCGCCAGGACGAAAAAGTTGCCACCGAGGAAATCAAGGTCGTCGCGAGTCAGACGCGCCCGCCGCCGCGACTCTCCGAGGCGACGCTGCTCTCGGCGATGGAAGGCGCGGGCAAGCTGATCGAGGACGACGAGCTGCGCGAAGCGATGCGCGAAAAGGGGCTCGGCACGCCGG